>JAWWAM010000209.1:0-5502 GCA_033721715.1 Marinobacter sp. | reverse complement strand
TCCATCCCTTCGGCCGCTGCACCAGAACGCCCTTCAGTGAAATATCCAATACCTCGGTTGGCCACACTTCATCCTGGCAATGCAGCTCACAATCGGCATCGAAGGAGATTCTGTGGAAACGACGTTTTTCGGGAGATTTGGCTGGCAAGGGTTACTCCTGTTTACCGGTCTTGTCTGATATGACTATAGACCCCAAAGGAGCTTCTATCTAGCGGTAACGGGAGGGGCATCGTGGGCGGCGCAGGCATGCAACATAGCTGGAGAGCAGGCCGTCAGGCTCTGCTCAGAACCGTGGAGCGCCAGGGATGGCGCGACCAAGCCCTACATGGGTGAAGCCGAGCGCTTATGAAGCGAAGCTTCATGCGACAGCAGAACGACAGCAATCTGCGATTGCTGACCGGACCCCGGAGGGGGATTCACGGGCGTGTTCTGAGCAGAGCCTGACGGTTTGCGAGAGCTTCCAGGCAGAACTCCTGCTACTCCCAATCATCAGTCTTGCTGGTGATACTCGGGACTAAGCTCAGTCACGGCGCGTATAAACGCCCCGGCATGCTCCGGATCAACGTCCGGGGTGATCCCATGCCCGAGGTTGAAGATATGCCCCGGCCCGGAACCGTAACGGGAGAGGATATCCGCCACTTCCTGACGAATCCGCTCCGGCGGCGCATACAGCATGGCCGGGTCCATATTCCCCTGCAAGGCAACCTTGTCGCCAATACGGGCACGTGCCTTGCCGATGTCTGTTGTCCAGTCCAGGCCCACTGCATCCGCACCGGAATCCGCGATGGACTCCAGCCACTGACCACCGTTCTTGGTAAACAGGATAACCGGCACATGGCGCCCGTCGTTCTCGCGAATCAGGCCAGCGACGATCTTCTTCATGTAATTCAGGGAAAATTCCTGATAGGCCCAACTGCTAAGCACACCACCCCAGGTGTCGAAAATCTGCACTGCCTGGGCACCGGCACGGATCTGGCCGTTGAGGTAATCAATGACCGAGTCCGCCAGATGATCCAGTAGCTGGTGCATCACCTCGGGCTGGCCGTAAATCAGTTTCTTGGCTTCACGAAAGTCTTTGGAAGAGCCGCCTTCAATCATGTAAGTGGCCAGAGTCCAGGGGCTGCCAGAGAACCCGATCAGCGGAACGCTGCCATTGAGCGCCCCCCGGATCGTGGAGACGGCATTCATTACGTAGTCCAGATCCACTTCCGCATTGATCTTCGGCAGGGCGGCCACATCGGCCGCAGACCGTATGGTATTCCGGAATTTCGGGCCTTCTCCGGTTTCGAAATACAACCCAAGCCCCAGGGCATCCGGGATGGTGAGGATATCCGAAAACAGGATGGCAGCATCCAGAGGAAAACGTTCCAGGGGCTGGAGGGTCACTTCGCAGGCCAGCGGGGTATTCTTGCAGAGACTGAGGAAATCCCCGGCCTTGGCGCGAGTGGCACGGTATTCCGGCAGGTATCGGCCGGCCTGACGCATCATCCACACCGGTGTGCGATCAACGGGCTGACGCATCAGCGCGCGCAGAAAACGGTCATTTTTCAGCTCGGTCATAGCATTCCCAGTCTGCTGTCTTTCAAAAGTTTGGAGGGCAATGATACCGGGTTTGTGACAATAAAAAAGGGCGACCCGCCTTCAGCAAGCCGCCCTTCTGATCCCGGTCAAAACCAGAGGCGATCAGATATCGAGATAATCCATGATGCCTTCGGCGGCCTGGCGACCTTCCCAGATAGCCGTTACGACCAGATCCGAGCCGCGGACCATGTCGCCGCCGGCAAAAATCTTGGGATTGCTCGTCTGGAAGCCGAACTCCACTTCCTCCGGGGCGCTTACACGGCCGGAGTCATCGGTGTTTACGTTCAGCTCGTCAAACCAGTCGGCTGGGCTCGGGCGGAAGCCAAAAGCCACCAGCACCGCATCGGCGGGGATAACTTCCTCACTACCGGCAACCACTTCCGGGCGGCGACGGCCATTCTCGTCAGGGTCGCCAAGACGGGTCTGAACCACCTTCACTCCCTCGACCCGATCCTCGCCAATTATAGCGATCGGCTGACGGTTGAACATGAATTTGACGCCCTCTTCCTTGGCGTTCGACACTTCACGCCGGGAGCCCGGCATGTTCGTCTCGTCACGCCGGTAAGCGCAGGTCACACTCGCCGCCTGCTGGCGAATGGATGTGCGGTTGCAGTCCATGGCGGTATCACCACCACCGAGCACCACCACTCGCTTGCCTTTCATATCAATGAAGTCGTCGGCATTTTCTTCGAAACCGAGGCGGCGGTTAACGTTGGAAACCAGGAATGGCAAAGCATCATGAACGCCAGGCAGATCTTCGCCAGGGAAACCGCCTTTCATGTAGGTGTAGGTTCCCATGCCCATGAATACGGCATCGTACTCTTCAAGAATGTCCGCCATTGCGACGTCTTTGCCCACTTCCGTGGAAAGACGGAATTCCACACCCATTTCCTCGAATATCTTGCGGCGACGACTCATCACTGATTTTTCAAGCTTGAACTCGGGAATACCGAAGGTCAGCAGGCCGCCAATTTCCGGGTAGATATCGAACACCACCGGCTTTACGCCATTGCGCACCAGCACGTCTGCACAACCCAGACCCGCCGGCCCGGCACCAATCACCGCAACCTTTTTGTCCGTCCATTTAACGGCGGACATGTCGGGCTTCCAGCCCAGCGCGAAGGCAGTGTCGGTAATGTACTTTTCGACAGATCCGATCGTTACTGCACCATAGCCGTCGTTCAGGGTACAGGCGCCCTCACACAGACGATCCTGGGGGCAGACCCGGCCGCAGACTTCCGGCAGCGAGTTGGTCTGATGGCACAACTCCACTGCTTTCATGATATTCCCTTCAGACACCAGCTTCAGCCAGTTAGGAATGTAGTTATGGACCGGGCATTTCCACTCACAATAGGGGTTACCGCACTCGAGACACCGATGTGCCTGTGATGCCGCATGATCCTGAGTGAATGGATGATAGATTTCACCAAACTCTTTCTTGCGCTTCTTTGCCGGTACTTTCTTGGGGTCAATACGCCCTACTTCGACAAACTGGAAGTCGTTACTCAGTCGTTCTTTCATTATGAAGCTCTCATCAGACTCAATTTCGACATTGGCGTTACCACAACGGCAACGCCCCGACCCTGTTCCACTCGCCGTTACTCGGGACGTGCCCGGGTACTGGCCAACAGGCTACGAAGATTCGCTGCCTTGGGCTTGACCAGCCAGAAACGGCCTATGTAGTCGTCGAAATTGTCAAGAATATGCTCTGCCCACTCACTCGCGGTTTCGGAAATGTGCTCCCGGACAACGCCACGGAGGTGGTTCCGGTAAGATTCCATTTCTTCACTGGAGATACGCTGGATTTCCACCAGCTCATGGTTGTACTTATCCACGAAGGTGTTATTCAGATCCAGCACATAGGCAAAACCGCCGGTCATACCGGCACCGAAATTGTGGCCGGTACTTCCCAGCACGGTGACCAGACCACCGGTCATGTATTCACAACAGTGATCACCTACGCCTTCCACCACAGCATGGGCACCGGAATTGCGCACACCGAAGCGTTCACCGGCAGTACCGGCCGCAAACAGTTTGCCACCCGTGGCACCATACAGGCAGGTGTTGCCTACAATCGAGGTATCCTGGGATTTGAAGCCACTGCCGGATGGTGGCCGGACCACCAGCTTACCACCGGTCATGCCTTTACCCACGTAATCGTTGGCATCCCCCTCAAGAAGAAGGTTAAGGCCACCCACATTCCAGACCCCGAAGCTCTGGCCAGCGGTGCCGGTCAGCTCGAGCGTAATCGGCGCAGAAACCATGCCCTGATTGCCATGTATCTGAGCAATCTCACCAGACAGGCGGGCACCGATCGAACGATCACAGTTGGTGACCCTGTAGGACCAGGTACCACCGGACTTGGCTGCTATGGCATCAGCCGTGTCTTTCACCATCTGCTCAGCCAGCTTACCTTGATCAAACGGATGGTTACGCTCCACCTGACAGGTGTTGGGCTTGTCCGCAGGAATATGGTCGTTCGACAGCAGCCGTGTCAGATCCAGCTTTTTCTGGCGCGGGGTATCGCCCGGCAGGCGCTCCAGCAGGTCCACCCGACCCACCAGCTCCTCCAGACTGCGAACACCAAGCTTGGCCAGCCACTCCCGGGTTTCTTCCGCTACGAAACGGAAGAAGTTCATGGCCATTTCCACGGTGCCCTTGAAATGCTCCTCTCGCAGGTGCTCATTCTGGGTCGCAACACCGGTCGCACAGTTGTTGAGGTGACAGATTCGCAGGTATTTACAGCCTAGCGCCACCATCGGCGTGGTGCCAAAGCCAAAACTTTCAGCGCCGAGAATGGCGCCCTTGACCACATCCAGACCGGTCTTGATGCCTCCATCAGTTTGCAGCCGGATCTTGCCGCGCAGGTCGTTGGCCCGCAGCGCCTGCTGGGTTTCACTCAGGCCAAGCTCCCAGGGAGAGCCTGCATAACGAATGGAGGTGAGCGGGCTGGCCGCTGTGCCCCCATCATAACCGGACACGGTAATCAGATCCGCATAGGCTTTGGCTACGCCGGCGGCGATGGTACCGACGCCGGGCTCGGAAACCAGTTTCACGGAAACCAGAGCGTTCGGGTTCACCTGTTTGAGATCAAAAATCAGCTGAGCCAGGTCCTCGATCGAATAGATGTCGTGGTGCGGAGGGGGAGAAATCAGCGTCACCCCGGGGACCGAGTAGCGCAAGCGCGCGATGAGATCATTGACCTTACCACCCGGCAACTGGCCACCCTCACCGGGTTTGGCGCCCTGGGCCACCTTGATCTGCATGACATCGGCACTGCGCAGATACTCTGCTGTCACACCAAAACGGCCTGATGCCACTTGCTTGATTTTAGAGCGCTTCTCGGTACCGTAGCGGGCAGGGTCTTCCCCGCCTTCGCCAGAGTTCGAACGACCACCCAGGGTATTCATGGCTACCGCAAGGGCCTCGTGGGCCTCAGGAGACAGAGCACCCAGAGACATAGCTGCAGAATCGAAGCGCGGGAAGATATTCTCCACCGGCTCCACTTCTGACAAGTCGATGGCCTGGATGTCTTTACGGAAGCCCAGCAGGTCTCGCAGCGTCGAAACCGGGCGTTCGTTTACCAGCCCGGCGTATTCCATATACTGCCCGTAATCGCCGCTGGTAACTGCCTCTTGCAGCCTGGCAATTACATCCGGGTTGAAGGCGTGGTATTCCTGGCCGTGAACATACTTCAGCAGACCACCCGGGGAAATCGGCTTGCGAGGCTTCCAGGCAACGGCCGCCAATTGCTCCTGGTCCTGCTGGAAATCAAAGAACCCGGCCCCCTGAATGCGGCTGGGGACGCCCTTGAAACACAAATCCACCACATCATCTGCCAGACCGATGGCTTCGAACAACTGGGCGCCACGATAGGAGGTAATGGTTGAGATGCCCATCTTGGACAGAATCTTCAGTAGC
>JAWWAM010000208.1:0-5549 GCA_033721715.1 Marinobacter sp. | reverse complement strand
GTTTGAAGTGCAGGAAACTCGCGGCCATGTTGTTGATGGTAAAGTCGGACATTATCAGGTCGTCCTGAAAATAGGCTTCCGCATCGAGGGAAGCTGACCTGTGCTGAGACAACCGCCGCTTGTCAGAGAGGGTGACCTGTCCCTGATGGTGGACCTGTACGAATTGGCCATGTGCCAGGCGTACTGGACCGAGGGCATGAATGGCACGGCGGTGTTCAGTCTGTTCTTTCGGGAACTCCCGGAAAACCGGAACTTCGTTCTTGCCTGCGGACAGCGGAGCGTCGTGTCTGTCATTGAGTCCCTCCGCTTTACTGATGACCACATTGAGCGCCTGGCTTCCCTTAACCGGTTTCAGCCCGGGTTTCTGGACTGGCTGAGAGGCTTTCGCTTCAGTGGCTCGGTTCATGCGGTTGCGGAGGGCACCCCGCTGTTTCCCCAGGAACCCCTGTTGGAGATCGAAGGCCCGATAGCTGAGGTTCAGTTACTGGAAAGCCTGGTGATGAACTACGTGCATCTCGAGTCATTGCTGGCTTCCAAGGCCGTGCGGCTGACTTTCGCGGCCAAAGGCAGGCCGGTGATCGACTTTGGTATGCGCAGAACGCATGGCCTGGATGCCGCGCACCGGGCTGTAAGAGCCTATCGCCTCGCCGGGCTGACGGGTACCAGCAATGTTCTGGCCGGCCTGGATTTCAATATGCCCGTTTACGGCACCATGGCGCACAGTTTTGTCCAGGCGTGTGCAGGTGAGCTCGATGCCTTCAGGGTGTACGCGGATCTCTATCCGGGGACAACGCTGCTCGTAGATACCTACGATACACGCTCCGCTGTGAAGCGAATCATCAATTGGTTGAAGGACGATCCGAATGTGAGCATTGGCGGTATTCGGCTGGATTCCGGGCACCTTGCGACGGAAGCCACGGACTGCCGAAAAATGCTGGATGAGGCGGGCCTGATGGACATAAAGATAATGGCCAGTGGTGGTCTGGATGAATACAGGATTGCGGAACTTCTTTCTGCTGGTGCCCCCATTGACGGTTTCGGCGTGGGAACGGCAATTGGGGTCTCGAATGATGAGCCGGCTCTGGAGCTTGCATTCAAGCTGACGGAGTATGCCAGCCTTCCGCGTATGAAGAATTCACCGGGTAAGCAGTCGTTCCCTGGGCCGAAACAGATTTACCGACGTCTGGGCCCGGACGGCTGTATTGCCCAGGACGTTGTGAGTGGCAGGGATGAGGTGTATGACGGCACCCCATTATTGAAGCCGGTGATGAAGCAAGGGCGAATGCTTGAAGGTGCCATGGAATCGCTGGATGACCAGGTGGTCAGTGCCAGCGAGGCAATCGACACCCTGCCTGCGCGGATTCGCTCCCTGGCGCCCATCAGTGAAGTGCCAGTCGTAATCAGTGACTTTCTCAGGGCTTTGCAGCGGGATACTCTGGAAAGGGTGAGGCGGGCCTGAAAAGGCCTCAGCCGAAGCTTATCGAAGCATCCTCTGCCTGATAAGGGAAACCAACTGGTCCAGCATTTCCTTGGACTGGCCATCATAGAGCATGCGGAATTTTTCTTTCTGTACGGCCCTTTCGTGGTTGGAGCTCGATGACAGAGAATCTTTACGCAAATCCATGTACTGGCATGCGGCCAGGTGTGCTTTTATGTGGTTATCAATCAACTGAGTGATCAATTCGTCAATGTCAGCGTGGCAGAAGGGCCGTACCCGATTCAGTGTGCTCCGGGCGGTCAGCGCTGCATTTCGCGCCTCCAGCCGAAGCTCGCCCGTCTGATCGTCAGCTTCCACGGCCCGGAGAAACATGCCAAGTTTGTCGTGCAGTGACCAGATCAATGGCCAGATGGCTTCGTAAGCGGCCTTCTCAGAAGAGAATCGCTCAGTGGCGGTGGTGTCGTGACCACCGGAGCCACCGGAGGGTTTGGATCCATTGAAATGCGAAACCCGCAGCTCGTCCATGTCCGTCCACAGGCTGTCTACCCGCAGTTTTATCGAGTCAACGCGGTCAGCCAGCTTGCGCCTGGCTGTGGTGTTGGAAAACACTGAAACGATGGCAACAATCAGCGCTGCAACAGCGATCAGGAGAATGACGTGATTGCCGCTGAAAAAATCTAAAACGTTGTCCGGTTCCATTTGGCTGCGCGCTCCGTAAAATGTCAGGTATAACTTGAGGTCTGCTACTGATTCGGCTCGACGTGCCTGTAAGGCAGGGCCTCCAGAGCATCCTCGGCGTAGGCCATTACTTGCTCCGCTTCTTCCCGGGTAAACCTGGCAATGGCCTCACGGAAACCCGGGTGAAGTACGCCGTGCCAGGAATGGGTTATAACAGGCTCAAACCCCCGAACCAGTTTGTGCTCTCCCTGGGCGCCGGCGTCGAAACAGGTCAGTGCCTGCCGGATGGCCAGCTCGATCCCCTGATAATAACAGGTTTCAAAATGCAGATGGTTGAATTCCTCGAGACAGCCCCAGTAGCGGCCGTAGAGGGTCTCTCCACCGCTCAGGAACAGGGCCCCCGCAATCATTTGTTCATCCTTCACCGCCATAATAATGTGGAGCTGCTCAGGTTGTCTTTCCCTCAACTGCTGAAAGAATTCTTTGTTCAAATACGGCCGCTGCCCCCGCTTGAGATAGGTGGCCTGATAGAACACAAAGAATGCCGAAAGAACATGATCGGGCATCTCCTGGCCTGAAAAATGCCTGAAAGTAATGCCCTGTTCCGCGACCAGTCTTCGTTCCTTACGGATGACTTTACGTTTGCGCGATGTCAGCCTCGCCAGGAAATCTTCAAAAGTCTGATAACCCCGGTTATACCAGTGGAACTGGCAGCCGACCCGGTGAAGTGCACCCGGCATAGCCAGTAATTCCTGGTCCCGGGTGTCCGGGAAAAGCAGATGCCATGAATGGGCGTCAAGGTCCCCGGTGATTGCGTCCAGCTCCTGATGAATGCGATCTGGAGTCATCCATCGGCGCAACTCCTCGGAAAACAGAAGTCTCGGCCCCTGGCAAGGGGTAAACGGAACGGCAACCAGCAATTTGGGATAGTAGCCCACGCCATAGCGTTGATAGGCCTCGGCCCAGGCCCAGTCAAAAACGTACTCTCCCATTGAGTGGGTTTTCAGGTATGCCGGTATCACGCCTGCAAGTTTGTCATTCAGATACACCATCAGATGAGACGGGCTCCACCCCGTGGCGGCGGTGGTGCTTCCGGACTCTTCCAGAGCCAGCAGAAAGTCATGGCGAAGAAACGGTATGTCATTGCCTGCGAACCGGTTCCAGTCGTCCGGGGAGATCTCGCGAATTGATCGGGTTGCCTGGATGGTCAGTTCGGGGCTACCGGTTTCTGTCATAGTCTGGAGTGCTCATGAGTTTACCCGCTACCATACGTTACAACCGGGTCTCGGATCATTGATTGAGGGTTAAATTTCTGTTGGTTTGTTGACGTATCGGAAGACACCAGCAGCATGTAAAGGTTATGCAAAGAAAAATGATACAAAACAGGCTCCTTGCAGTGTCGTGGTAGACTGCTGGCAGTAACAACGGAGGATTGCCATGCAGAACCGGGTGTTGTTGGTGGAAGACGACGAGGAACTGCGGGAGCTCTTGTCCCGCTATCTGGCCAATCAGGGGTTCACGGTGCGTGAGGCCTCCAATGGCCAGGACGGGCTGTCGCTGGCCATGGGACAGCACTGCGATATCGTGGTGCTGGATATTATGCTGCCGGACATCAACGGGCTGGAAGTGCTGCGGCAGTTGCGGGCAAAAACCCACCTTCCCGTGGTACTGCTGACCGCCCGCGGCGATGAGACGGACCGCATCGTCGGGTTCGAGGTTGGCGCAGACGACTACATTCCCAAACCCTGTAACCCCCGTGAACTTATCGCCCGGCTCCAGGCGCTGCTGAGGCGGGTGGCATGGGATCAGCAGGTCGGGCTGGATGAGTCCAGAACCTATGGTGATGTGAGGGTGGAACCCGTACACCGGCGGATCTACCAGAACGATGAAGCGCTGGAGCTTACCGCCACGGAGTACGAGGTGTTGCAGGTGTTGCTGGCCCATGCCGGCAGCGTGGTGAGGAAGACCGACCTGATGCAGTGGGCGCTGGGGCGTCGTCTTGAGGCGTATGATCGGACACTGGATATGCACATCAGCAACCTGCGAAAGAAGCTGGGCAATGATGATCCACCACGAATTGAAACGGTGAGAGGGCTCGGGTATAGCTACCGGGTGCCAACGTGAGCGGGGGGCTAAGATTCCCGCTGTTCTGGCGGATATTCATTTCCATCTGGCTTGCCATGGCTGTGACCATGATTGTCGGCAACCTGGTGACCTACACCCTGAAAGACCGGGAAAGGCAGGCCATCGAGCGCCAGGCAGGTTTGCAAGAGCTTGCGGCCGAGGCGCTGGCGGTTCGTGAAAGCCAGAGCCGGGGCGACGCCTGGCGTTTCCTGAAAGAGCGTGGCAGCGAACTGGATCTGCACTTGTTCCTCATAGAGGCGGGAAACGATGACGGCAGCCTGCCGGAATCCATTCGGGAACGCATGGAGTCTGTCGGCTGGTATGAACAGCGGCCGGCTGTTATTGAGGTGGCTGATGGCTACCGGCTTGTTGCCTGGCCGCGTCTGAACGGAGACGCATGGCTGAGCCCCCGGGTTTTTCAGTGGCTGGAGCTTGCCTTGGCTTTTGTCATCATAACCCTGGCCTGTGTATGGGTAGCACGGCTGGTGGCGCGCCCCCTGAAGCACATGGAGTCAACGGCACGGGCGATTGCCGGTGGCGATAATAGCTTACGTGTGAGCGAAAGCATTGCCCGCCGCCGGGATGAGGTGGGGGCTCTGGCGACGGCTTTTAATGCGATGACCGAGCAGCTGTGCAACCTGCTGGATCGCCAGACCCATTTGCTGCGGGATATCTCCCATGACCTGCGCACGCCGCTTACGCGACAGCGAATTGCCATTGAGCTGGCCAGCGAGAGTGGGGCGGATGAGGATCTGATGGCCTCGATCCTGCGCCAGAACGAGCGACTGGAAGCCATGACATCCCAGATACTGACCCTGTATCGGGTCTCCGAGCAGGGCGCCGACATTCAGCGGGACGGCGTTCAGCCGGTCAGGGTCATCAATGATGTGCTCAAGGATGCAGCCGATTATGCAGAGCACCGGGGCGTTGATTGCCTGCTGACCATCAGCCCGGATTGTCGGCATGCTTCTGTACTCGGGGATCCGGGGCTGTTGCAGCGGGCGTTCGACAATATTCTGCAGAATGCGCTGGATCACACGCCGCCGGGCAGGAAAGTACATGTCACCATGCATTCGCAGCACCCGCACCTTGTATTGGAGATCCGCGACGAGGGACCGGGGGTGCCGGAAGAGGTATTGCCTCATTTGTTCGAGCCATTCTATCGCGCTGACAAATCCCGGGGTGGCAAGGGCTGGGGCCTTGGGCTTGCTATTGCCCGGGATATCGTGGCCATTCACGATGGCCAGATAGAAGCCTTCAACGCCGACCCCGGGGGGCTGGTGGTTGTGCTGCGACTTCCCATCTTCAC
>JAWWAM010000207.1:0-5561 GCA_033721715.1 Marinobacter sp. | reverse complement strand
GGCGGCGCAGACCAGATGGTGCCCTCAGACCAGGTCTCTGCCCTGGTGAAAGAAATGCAGGACGCCGAAGCCGATCTGACTCTGGTCAGTTTTCCCGGTGTTCTGCACTCCTTCACCAACCCTGGTGCGGACCAGGTGGCCAAGGAATTCGACATGCCCATTGGCTACGATGAGAAGGCCGCAACACGTTCCTGGGACGGCACCATGCGACTGTACGACGAAGTCTTCAAGGACTGAGCCTTCAGAGGGCACCTTCTATGGTGCCCTTCACTTCCTCCCTCACCTCGTCTACCTCACGACCGGCGGTAGCCACCGGCGGGTGAATAACGATATCGATCACACCCGGCAAGAACGCTGCCGTTCCCTTGGGAAGGCAGTCGTGGGATCCCCGAATCGTCACGGGCAGAATGGGCAGCTTGCCATCACGGGCAATCACAAACCCGCCTTTCTTGAAGGGCAGCAACTTGCCGTCCCAGGACCGGGTTCCTTCGGGGAATATCAGAATACTGGTGCCCTGAGGCAATTGCGCCACCCCCCGTTTGATGCTTTCCAGTGCGTCACTGCCTTTGGAGCGGTCAATAAACAGGTTACGTGAGGTTTCCAGGGCCAGGCCAAACAGCGGCACTTTTCTCAGCTCTTTCTTGATTACCCAGCGGTACTGCAGTCCCAGTGCCAGAACCAGGGCCGGGGGATCAAAGTAGGAAGCATGATTGCTGAGGATAACGTAGCGCTCGGTCGGGTCGATATTTTCGCGTCCGGAAACCCGCAGGCGAATGCCTGTCAGTTTAAGGATGGACCAGGCATAGACCTGAGTGCCGAAAAAGGCGGCATTGCCACTTCGGCCTGCCAGGGCAGCAATTACAATGGGCAGGAAAAGAATCAGTGTGAGCAGCGCAGCCCAGAACAGTATCCAGACTGCTTTCAGGATTTTCAGCATAGGGGCCCCTGGGCAATATAACAGCTCTGCTATGGCAAACCGCAGGGGGTAAAAGATGTCATATCCGGGCCAGAATCACAAAACCCGGGCACAAAAAAAGGCAGCCGAAGCTGCCTTTCTGGCGGTAACAACTATCGCTTAGATAGCAGTTACGTTTTCAGCCTGAGGACCTTTCTGGCCCTGAGTAACGGTGAACTCAACCTGCTGGCCTTCTGCCAGGGTCTTGAAACCGCTGCCCTGAATTGCGCTGTAGTGAACGAATACGTCCGGGCCGCCTTCACGAGTGATAAAGCCAAAGCCTTTAGCTTCGTTGAAGAACTTAACAGTGCCGGTAGTAGTAGACATACTTAAACATTCCTGAAATCAATCATTTTATCTTGCTGCCAGGCCATCGTCATGATGCCCGATCAGCGTTTACGGAAATACAGAACTCGCGGAATCAAAAACAGGACGGTCACTACTAACTGCGGAGATACGTTCTATTCATGAAAGCTTTGCTGAATCTTTCCTACGAAAATAACTTTACTCTTTGTTACCGGGATTGCCAAGCCTATTTTCAATTTATTGCATAAGTACTGGTACCCATCATCCGCGGACCATACCAAAGGTGTAAATTCCCAATGCGGTCATAAGGATAGAGCCAACAACGTGGGCCAGTATGCCGGCCAGGGCCATGCTCCACTTGCCTTCCTGGATGGCAGAAAACATTTCCAGGGAGAAAGTGGAGAAGGTAGTAAGTGCACCACAGAGGCCGGTAATGGCGAACAGTCGCCACTCGGGCGCAAGAGAACTGCCATGCACGAAATAGCCGATCAGCAGGCCTACGAGCCAGCCCCCGGAGAGGTTCGCAGCGAGGGTGCCGTAGGGGATGGCGTGGTAGGTGCTGTTGAGCCACAGGCCCAGGGCCCATCTCAGGTTAGCGCCTATGACGGCTCCGGCGCTTACCGCCAGGATTGATAGCCACATTCTGCGGTTCCATACTTCTTGCTTGGGAGTCTGGCCGGGCGTCGGAGGCCTTCCCCGGGATACGCTACGAGCACATCCATGTGCGCTTGAGTGAAGCCTTCCATGGCTTCACACAATCCCGGGGAAGGCCTCCGACGCCCAGCCGCGTTATGCTGAGTATGCCGTCAAACAGTCTACAAGTTAAGCAGTCGCTCCACCTTAAGCTATTGTTCCACTGAGGCTCCAGACTCCTGCCAGAGCCTCCAGCGCTTCGGCAATCAGTGGTTCATCCTGCCGATCGCGGTCCCAGATGAAACTCAGCGCACACGGCAACTGGACACCTTCCACGACCACCAGGCCCCTTTCCTGGCGCTCGGCCATGGCCAGGGCGTCCCTGGCGAGACTGAGACCTACTCCGGCCCGGACCAGGTCCAGCATGCAGGCTTCCTGATCGACCTGGGCGACGCCGTGGGGCGCCAGGCCCAGCGGATCCAGGATGCCCTTGAGCAACCGGTGATGAACGGAGTTCTCGGGTGTCACGATCCAGGGCATGGTGGCCAGCTCTGGCCATTCGTTCGACACAATCCGTTGCCCCCAGCCTGCCGGGGCAATGACGTAATAGTGAAAGCCGGTCAGCTCCCGATGGGCCACTTCAGGCGCCAGCACACCCGGGCCGGCTCCGGGCGGGGCCAGGAAAAAACCGACGTCCAGGCGGCCATCCCGGACCTGCTCCAGGACACTGCCACTCATCCCCTGCCGCAGTTCCGTTTCCAGTTGGGGCGCGCGCTCCACCAGCCGGTGCAGGAACGCGCCCAGGCGAATGAACTCGGGGTCGACAATGGTGCCGATCCTGAGTCGTCCTCGCAGGGTGCTGTGCAATGCCCGGGCGCTCTGTTCGAACGCCGACATGGTTGCGAGTGCCTTTTCTGCCGAAGGCAGCAGGGCCTGGCCGTCTGGTGTGAGAACCAGGCCCTGGGGTTTGCGCAAGAACAACTTCAGGTCCAGCTCATCCTGCAGTTGCTTAAGCTTCAGGCTTACCGCCGGCTGTGTCAGGTGAAGGCGAGCCGCTGCGCGGGACACACTTCCTTCACGAGCAACCATAACGAAAGCCCGCAGGCTCTGGAGGGGATGCATAGAACGCCTCATTGGCACCAAGTTGATATAAGAATAACTTATATCACGCTTTTAGAAATCTCAATTGCTTTAGCCCCTGATCCACTCTAGCCTTATGGTTAAAATTCCACCAATAACGACAAGAATCCAGGCAGAGCCCATTTTCTGGCACTTCCAAAAGGTTTCACGCGAAAATACAGAGGCAACCATGACCACGGCAACCATCCAGCATTATATCAATGGCGAAATATCCGCAGGCACGTCCAGCCAGTCCCAGCACGTGTCCAATCCAGCCACTGGCCAGATCACCGGTCAGGTTGCCCTTGCCAATCGTGCGGATGTGGATGCCGCCGTCGCCGCGGCCGATGCGGCCTTCCCAGCGTGGGCCGATACCCCACCGATCCGCCGCGCGCGGGTGATGTTCAGGTTCCTGGAACTGCTCAACCAGCACAAGGACGACCTGGCCCGGGCCATTACCGCCGAGCACGGCAAGGTCTTTACCGACGCCCAGGGCGAAGTGGCCCGCGGCATCGACATCGTGGAATTCGCCTGTGGCATTCCGCAGTTACTGAAAGGCGATTACACCGATCAGGTGAGCACCGGCATCGACAACTGGACCATGCGCCAGCCCCTGGGTGTGGTGGCCGGTGTCACCCCGTTCAACTTCCCGGTCATGGTCCCCATGTGGATGTTCCCGGTCGCCATCGCGGCGGGCAACACGTTTGTGCTCAAGCCGAGCCCGCTGGACCCTAGCGCCTCACTGATGATTGCCGACCTGCTCCGCCAGGCGGGCCTGCCTGACGGCGTGTTCAACGTGGTCCAGGGCGACAAGGAAGCTGTGGAAGCACTGATTGAGCACCCCGATGTGCAGGCTCTGAGCTTTGTCGGTTCCACCCCCATCGCCAACCTGCTCTACGAGAAAGGTGCGAAACACGGCAAGCGTATCCAGGCTCTTGGTGGCGCCAAGAACCACATGGTGGTGATGCCCGACGCCGATCTGGACAAAGCCGTGGACGCATTGATCGGCGCCGCCTACGGCAGTGCCGGCGAACGCTGCATGGCCATCAGCGTGGCCGTTTTGGTGGGCGATGTGGCGGACCAGATCATGCCGAGGCTGGCCGAACGGGCCCGCACACTGAAAGTGAAAAACGGCGAACAGCTTGACGCCGAGATGGGCCCCATCGTCACCGCAGCCGCACATCAGCGTATCACCGGCTACATTGATAAAGGTGTGGCCGAAGGCGCGGAACTGGTGGTCGATGGCCGTGAGTTTGACGCCTCCGGCACCGGCGAAGGTTGTGAAGGGGGTTTCTGGATGGGCGGCTCCCTGTTCGACCATGTAACCCCGGAGATGACCATTTACCGGGAAGAAATTTTTGGTCCGGTACTGGCCTGTGTAAGGGTTCCGGATATCGCCACCGCTATCCGCCTGATCAACGACCATGAATTCGGCAACGGCGTCAGCTGCTTCACTGAAAGCGGCACCGTGGCACGGGAATTCGGCCGCCGTATCCAGGTGGGCATGGTGGGCATTAACGTTCCGATTCCGGTTCCCATGGCCTGGCACGGTTTCGGTGGCTGGAAGCGCTCGCTGTTCGGCGATACCCACGCCTATGGCGAAGAAGGCGTAAAGTTCTACACGCGCCAGAAATCCATCATGCAGCGCTGGTCGGACTCCATTGACGCGGGCGCAGAGTTTGTCATGCCGACTGCGAAGTAACGGCCGAATAAACTGCGGAGATAACGCCATGTCCGACAACAACAAAACACAGGGACATCACGAGTTCGACTACATCGTGATAGGCGCCGGTACTGCCGGCTGCCTGCTGGCCAACCGGCTGAGCGCAGATCCGGCCAACCGGGTATTGCTGATCGAAGCCGGTGGCCGGGACAACTATCACTGGATTCACATTCCGGTGGGCTATCTGTACTGCATCAACAACCCCCGCACTGACTGGTGCTTCCGCACGGATCCGGACCCCGGACTTAACGGGCGTACGCTGATCTATCCCCGGGGTAAAACTCTGGGCGGCTGCTCCAGCATCAACGGCATGCTCTACATTCGCGGCCAGGCCCGGGATTACAATCAATGGGCGGAGATCACCGACGAAGAGGACTGGAGCTGGGACAACTGCCTGCCCGACTTCATGCGCCACGAAGACCACTACCGCCTGGATGACGGTGGCGACGCCGACCCGGAACACGACACGTATCACGGCCATGGCGGCGAATGGCGCGTGGAACATCAGCGTCTGAAATGGAAAGTGCTGGAAGACTTTGCTACCGCCTGCGTGGAGGCCGGAATACCCCGGACCCGGGACTTCAACCGGGGCGACAACGAAGGTGTCGACTATTTCGAAGTAAACCAGCGCTCGGGCTGGCGCTGGAATACCGCCAAAGCCTTTCTCCGCGGAGTCGCGAACCGCCCCAATCTCGTCGTCTGGCATTCCACCCACGTGCTCGGCCTGGAAACGGAAACCTCCGGGCCCGGGCCCCGTTGCACGGGCGTGCGGGTTGACCGGCCGGTTGACGGTGAGGTCATTGCCAGGGCAAAACGGGAGGTCAT
>JAWWAM010000206.1:0-5564 GCA_033721715.1 Marinobacter sp. | reverse complement strand
TGGAGCCATTGCCTGGGGCAAATGGCTCAGCACCCTGTTTTTGCTGATTCTCGGTATCGTGCTGGCGTCTTTCGCAGGCCGGAGTATTTCCAGGTTCATGGAGGACCGGGCCTCGCGTCACCACACGGTGATGGTAAGACGCCTGGTCTTCTATCTAATACTGGCCATTTTCTTCTTTGCTGCGCTGCGCGAGGCGGGTTTCTCCCTGGACGTGGTTCTGGGCGCCGCCGGCATACTGACCGTCGCCCTGGGTTTTGCCTCCCAGACCTCCGCCTCCAATATGATCAGCGGTCTCTTCCTCCTGGTGGAAAAGCCGTTTGAAATTGGAAATTTTATCGAGGTGGAAGGCACCATCGGAGAGGTGGTTTCCATCGACATGCTGAGTGTGAAGCTGCGTACGCCGGACAACCTCTATGTGCGCATCCCCAATGAAACACTGATCAAGACCCGGGTAGTCAACCGTTCGCGCTTTCCGATCCGCCGTATGGACCTGACCGTAGGTATTGCCTACGCGGAAGATGTGGAGCGGGTGGAAAATCTGCTACTGGATCTGGCAAGGCAGAACAGTGCCAGCCTTGAGGAACCCAAAGCGTTTGTACTGGTGACCGGATTTGGTCCATCCTCGGTAGACCTGCAATTTTCTTTCTGGGTGCCCGGGGACAAAGTACTGGAGGGCCGCAGCCAGATGATGGTAGCCATCAAGAAAGCACTTGACGAGGAAGGTATCGAGATACCTTTCCCCCATACGAGTATCTATGCCGGAAGCCATTCCGAACCCTTCCGGGTGGAGCTGCTTCGGCCGGAAACTGCAACCGACAAGGGAGATCCGGATGCTGACCAGAACGGATGATGTTAAAAAGGCCACCCCCATGGCAGGGACAGACGGCAAACTGGCCCTGGGATGGCGGGAGTGGGTGGCTTTGCCGGACTTCGACATTTCACGCATCAAGGCAAAAGTGGATACCGGTGCCCGTACCTCGTGCCTGCACACATTCCGCACAGAGCCCTACACTGAAAACGGCGAGCGGCGGGTCCGCTTCTGGGTTCACCCGGTGCAGAATGACCTCCACCACGTGGTGGAGTGTGATGCGCTGGTGCTGGACGAACGCAACGTCTCGGACTCCGGGGGCCACAAGGAACTGAGGCTGGTGATCGAAACCCGGCTGGTACTCGGTGATACCGAGTGGCCGATTGAAATGACTTTGACCAATCGCGACTCTATGCGTTTCCGTATGCTGCTTGGTCGAACGGCAATGGCCAGTCGCGCCATTGTACTTCCTGAATGCTCCTATCTTGCCGGTGAACCGGCCCTAAGGACGAAAAAATGAAAATTGCGATTCTGTCGCGTAACCGTCACCTCTACTCGACACGTCGGCTGGTGGAAGAGGGTGTGAACCGGGGCCATGAAGTGAAGGTGATCGACTGCCTGCACTGCTCCATGAACATCACTTCCGCCGACCCGAGAATCCACTACCACGAGGAAGTACTGGAAGACTTCGACGTGGTTATCCCCCGTATCGGGGCCTCAGTGACCTTCTATGGCACAGCGGTATTGCGACAATTCGAGATGATGGGGGTTTTCCCTGTCAACGAGTCCGTCGCGATTACCCGTTCCCGTGACAAGCTGCGCTCACTGCAACTGCTGGCTCGTAAGGGCGTGGGTATGCCGGTGACCGGGTTCGCCAACAAGCCGGACAACGTGCCGGAACTGCTGAAAATGGTGGGCGGCGCACCAGTCGTGATCAAGTTGCTGCAGGGGACCCAGGGCATCGGCGTGGTGCTGGCGGAAACCCGCAAAGCTGCGGAAAGTGTCATTGAGGCCTTTATGGGCCTGAAAGCCGATATCCTGGTGCAGGAGTTCATCAAGGAAGCCGGTGGTGCCGATATCCGCTGTTTTGTCATTGGTGACAAGGTCATTGCGGCCATGAAACGCCAGGGCGGAGAGGGTGAATTCCGTTCAAACCTGCACCGGGGCGGCACTGCGTCGTTGGTTCGCATCACACCGGAAGAACGCCGTACTGCCATTACCGCCGCCAAATCCATGGGGCTGAATGTGGCCGGCGTGGATCTGCTGCGTTCCAGCCGTGGCCCCCTGGTGATGGAAGTGAACTCCTCGCCGGGCCTTGAAGGCATCGAAAATGCCACCGGCAAGAACGTCGCTGGCATGATCATGACCTGGACCGAGAAAAACCAGCAGCCCTGGAAAACCCGCACCAAGGGGAGGGGCTGAAATGGCCGCTCGGGCCCCTTTTGTAATGGCCGGCACTGAAATCAAGGCCGGAACCCGACAGACGGTGGAAATACCCGTTGCCAAGCTGTACACCCACACGCCGCTCCATGTGCCGGTTGAAGTGGTACATGGCCGGCGTAGCGGGCCGGTGTTGATGGTGTGCGGCGCCATCCACGGCGATGAAATCAACGGCGTGGAAATTGTACGCCGGGTGCTGACCAATTCCGCACTGCGTCATCTGAGAGGCACGCTGGTGGCGGTACCGATTGTTAACATCTTCGGTTTCGTGCAGCGCACCCGGTACCTGCCGGACCGGCGTGATCTGAACCGCTGTTTTCCGGGCAGCGAATCCGGCTCCCTGGGCGGGCGTATCGCCTATCTGCTGCGCACCCAGATCATGGAAAATGTTTCCCACATCATTGACTTGCACACGGGGGCTATTCATCGATTCAACCTGCCGCAGATTCGGGCCGAACTGAAAAACCCGGAGACCATCCGGATGGCGGAAGCCTTTGGTGCACCGATCATCATCAATGCCAGCCTGCGGGAAGGCAGCCTGCGGGCCTATGCCGATTCCCAGGACATTCCCGTCGTTACCTTCGAGGGCGGCGAGGCTCTGCGGTTTGATGATGTGGTGATTTCCAGTGGCGTGAAAGGTGTCATCCGGGTGATGCGGGAATTGGAAATGATTCCCGCCAAGAAAGGCCCCAAGGCACCGAGAAAGCGTTCTGAAACGGCTGCCAACTCACAGTGGGTACGAACCGACACAGACGGCATCATGCGTCCGGTAGCCAGCCTGGGCCAGAAAGTGCGCAAGGGCCAGAAGCTGGCCATGGTGGCGGACCCCTTCGGCGAATCGGAAACGGCGGTGCTTTCTCCCTGTTCCGGCATTGTGATCTGTGTGAACAACCTGCCGCTGGTGAACGAGGGTGAGGCCATTTATCACATTGCCCGGTTCGATGAACTCAATGAGGCGGAAAAGGCCATGGATTATTTCCGCAGCAGCTACGAGGGGGACATGGGCGACGATATGATTCCCGTTCACCCCTGGGATGATCGGCAGAAATAACGAAGAGGTGAGCTATGATCTGGGATCAGACCTTTATTGAACTGGCGCCTCTGCGGAGAGGCTTTCATCTGGTGACCAACGAAATCCTGGCCCAGGCGCCGGCGTTGCAGAATTGCCAGGTGGGGTTGCTGCATCTGTTCATCCAGCACACCTCGGCGTCCCTGGCCATTAATGAAAATGCCGACCCGGACGTGCGGGGGGATCTGGAACGGCATTTCAACGTCATGGTCCCGCAGAACGCACCGCACTATGAGCATACCACCGAAGGCCCGGACGACATGCCCGCCCACATCAAAAGTGTTCTGGTGGGCCCGTCGCTCACTATTCCTGTGAACGACGGCCATCTGGCCCTTGGTACATGGCAAGGCATCTACCTGTGTGAGCATCGGGATAATGCCGGCGGGCGCCGGATTGTGGCCACGTTGCAGGGGCGTTGGTAGAGAGTTGGTCTCAGTGGCTGTTAGCTGGGGGTTGTTCCACCGGCTCGTATCCGAAATTGTTTCTGCCCCTCTCCTTGACCTTGTAAAGGGCCTTATCTGCTGCACTGATAAGGTCCTCCATCGTCAGGTCGCTGCAGGGCACCACCGTTGAAATTCCGATGCTGATGGTCAGGAAAGGCTCAACAGGGCTGCAATCGTGCTCAATGTTAGCCGCGATCATCTGCTTCCGTATGGAGGCAGCAATTTCCATGGCGGCCTCGGTATCGGTGCCTGGAAGCACCAGCAGAAACTCTTCACCGCCGTATCGCGCAGCCATGTCCGATTTGCGTTGCGCTGCCTCTGTCAGTGCGACCGCAACTTGCTTCAGCGCTTCGTCCCCGGCCTGGTGCCCATAGCGGTCATTGTAGAGTTTGAAGTGGTCAATGTCGGCAAGCATGACGCTGAGAGGGTCGCCCGTCCGGCTCAGGATTTCCCAGGCCTGTTCCAGCTTCTTTTCAAGGGCCAGCCGGTTTGAAAGACCGGTGAGGGGGTCGTGCTCGGACAACCGTTTCAGTTCCGCATTGGCGCTCTGGAGCTCGCTCTGGATTTCGAGCACCTTTTGGTGCTTTGAGGTCAACTCGGCATTCAGCCGCAACAGTTCTGTGTTGTTGGACTCGATCATCCCCAGCATGGAGTTGAATTCCCGGGACAGGGCGCCGATTTCGTCATTGTTCCTGATACTGGCCCGAAGCGAGTAGTCCATGGCATTGGAGATGCTGGAAATGTCTGCCTTCAGGCTCATTATCGGCTTCACGACCATCCACCGGAAAAGTGCCAGCAACGCTGCTGCCAGAAGGGTGCACAGCAATACGAGCAGGGCCACGCCATAGAATGTGATTTCTTTGCCCAGCTCTGTGATTTTGCGTGGCAGAATCGCGGTTGCCCGCAGGCTTGGTGTGCCCTCAATGCTGTAGATCTTTGAGGCGGAAAGTGCGCTCCTGTCAAGGATTTCAAGTGTGTATGTATCCGAGCTGGCCGGAACCCCGGTGCCCAGGACCGGTTCGATACTGAACTCCTGGACAATCTGCTCTGAAAGTGCGCTGATCAGCTCTTCATCAAGGAACTGGCCAAACACTACATAACCCTGGTGTGGGCCCGAGCCATCACTTTTTACGACTGGGCGCATGGCAAAGAGAACCGGAATGCCATCCAGCTCTACAATGCCGCTGGTGTTCTGGTTATCGATGTCGGCCTCGCGGTCAATCCGCTTTCTGAAGCCAGCTATTGTTGCTACAGCCTCATCGAGGTAGGTCTCAGTCAGATCGACGAATCCGCCTTCAGTGGGAAAGTCGAAAACCTTACCCCAGACGGGCTCTCCGTCAAGGTCCAGGAAAAGGGCGACATCGAACCCGAAGTTCATAAAGGTTTCCGGATACAGATTGGATTCGATGTACTCCGGGTCACCGGTTTGAATGAACGAGTATGTGTCATTCCATGCCGACCAGTCGTAAACGGTGAAATCGATAGTTTCACGTTGCGCGTCCAGCCGCCGAACGACCCGGTCAATGTTGTTCCTGGCGTAATCGACCTCGATCTCGTGAAAGGCAGGGTAAATAACGTTGCGTTGTATAAAAAAGGCCGACAATGAAAGCAAAACCCCCATCAGCAGTATCAATGCGGTGGTTTTTGCAGAAATCGACATGGCGTTGGGCCTTACGTACGGGCGACTCTTCCGGAGTGGGCTGGGCTCAGCATCGAGTGTGTCACTGAGCTGTATATAGTTTGAACAGTAACGTCTCGCGATGGAAGACATTGGACAAGATTTGACACTCTGCCCGCTTGCGCC
>JAWWAM010000205.1:0-5586 GCA_033721715.1 Marinobacter sp. | reverse complement strand
CTGCGCATGATCAACAGCTGCGGGCCAGTCAGCCCCGCATTTTTGCTCAGTCGTTTGGAATGCAGGTCAGTTGCTCGTATCACCCGGCGCAACGCCACCAAAACCTCTTCATAATTGTTCAACGCATCGCTCCACTGCCAGCTCCCCGGATTATTTATACCACTAACTATTAGAGGTCTTTGTTCCGGATATTGCAAGCCAGTAGTCACCACAACCCGCCACCCTATTGCGCTGACATAGCTGCCGTTTTACGAATTCCAGCATTTTTTCCGCTGGCCACTATGCTAAGGTCACTACCTTGTTGAATTTCCGCGAAACGGACACCGCCAGATGAATACCCGAGCACAGAATACCGCCCCCCGCTCCCCTTCCGGGACACGCCTGACAGCCCTCCTTGCTTCATACCTTTTGGCGCTTGTTTTCACGACAGGGACCATGGCGCAGGAGCCCGGGGAAGATCTGACAGCGGAAGACGTTCAGCAGCGCATTGATACGCTGGAGAAGCCCATGTACACCCCGTTCGTGGAGCTGTATCTGCTGGAAGAAAGCAAGGCGCTGCGCAAGGAAATGATGAACACCCGCGCCGAGCTGATTGAAAAAGTGGTCGACAAAGAACTGTCGGTGGCGGACAAGACCATGTCCTACGCCACGGACACCGTCACCTACTTCTTCTACCTGATCGCAGGTGCCACTTCCATTCTGGTTGTAATAGGCTGGAACTCCATCCGCGACATGCGCAACCAGCTCACTACCCTGGCCGAAAAGCGGGTAAACGAACTGGTGGTTGAGTACGAAAAGCGCCTGGAATTCATTGAAGATCAGCTCCGGCAGAAATCCGACATCATCCACCAGAACCAGGCGGAGATTGAACGCACCAACGAAGTTCATTCCCTGTGGCTGAAAGCCAGCCAGGAAACCTCCCAGCAGAACAAGATATCCGCCTACGATACCATCCTCGATCTTCGACCGGACGACGTGGAGGCGCTAAGCTATAAAGCAGACGCGGTGCTGGAGATGCAAGAGCCCCTGTGGGCCATCAGCCTTTGCCAGCGCGCCCTGAAACTGGCTCCCGACAACGGCCATGCCCACTATCAGCTGGCATGCGCCTATGCCGAAATTGGCCGATGGGATGACGCCGTTGCAACACTGCAGAAGTCGATTCAAATCTCCGAGGCGTACAGGGACGATGCCTCAGTGGACCCCAGCTTTGAACAGCTGCGGGATCACGACAGCTTCCGGAAACTGGTTTACCCGGTAGATGAGGAGCAGTCCAACACCTGATTGCTTGACAACACAGCATGTGTGGTGTTTGTTTACATCGCTGAGAACATAAGAATAACCCTGAAACAGGACAGACCCAATGAGCACACCAGTCAAAAAACTCGTAACTGCTATTGCAACTTCCGTCGCCGTCATGGGCGCTGGCCACGCTGCCGCTGAAATCAAGATCGGCATCGCCGGCCCGATGACCGGCCCCGTTGCCCAGTACGGTGATATGCAATTCTCCGGCGCCCGCATGGCGATCGAACAGATTAACGCCGACGGTGGTGTTAAGGGAGAAAAACTCGTCGGCGTTGAATACGACGATGTATGTGACCCAAAGCAGGCCGTAACCGTTGCCAACAACATGGTCAACGAAGGCGTGCGCTTCGTGGTCGGGCATCTCTGCTCCAGTTCAACCCAGCCGGCTTCCGATATCTATGAGGACGAAGGCATCCTGATGGTAACGCCAGCCTCCACCAGCCCGGACATTACCGAGCGTGGTTATGAGCTGGTGTTCCGCACTATCGGTCTCGATAGCATGCAGGGGCCGGTTGCTGCCAATTACCTGATCAGTCAGAGCCCGGAACGCGTCGCTGTTGTTCACGACAAGCAGCAGTACGGTGAAGGCATCGCCACAGCGGTACGTGACACCCTCGAAGAGGGCGGCGTTGAAGTAGCAATGTTTGAAGGCATTACTGCCGGCGACAAAGACTTCTCATCCCTGGTCACCAAGCTCCGTCAGGCCGATGTGGACTATGTGTACTACGGCGGCTATCACCCGGAACTGGGCTTGATCCTGCGCCAGGCCAAACAGGCCGATCTGGACGCCACGTTCATGGGTCCTGAAGGTGTTGGTAACAAGGACATCAACACCATTGCCGGTGAAGCAGCTGAAGGCTTGCTGGTAACCCTGCCACCGAGCTTTGACGAGAAAGAGGAAAACCAGGAACTGGTCAAGGCATTTGAGGAAAAAGGCGAAGATCCCTCCGGACCGTTCGTGCTCACTTCCTACGCTGCTGTCCAGCTGATCGCCGAAGGTATTGAAGCTGCAGACTCCACGGATCCGTTTGATGTTGCAGAAGCCCTGCGCGATGGCACCTTCCAGACACCGATCGGTACCGTCGAGTACGACAGCAAGGGCGATATGGAATCGTTTGAGTTTGTTGTCTACGAATGGCATTCAGATGGCAGCAAAACTCCGGTAAACTGAGCCGAAATCGTTAACAAACGGTAATCATGAGAACACCTTCTCACCGCGATCCGGGAGAAGGTGTTTTTCTAGGCTCCTGTTGATCCTGTAGTCAGAGCGCCCGGCACACCGGGGCCATGCCTGAATGCAGTGTAGGGGGCAGGCTATCGGAGTCCCACACAGATGCAAGATCTCCTTTATTTTATTCAGCAGCTCATTAACGGGCTGACGATCGGGAGCACCTACGCCCTGATCGCCATCGGTTACACGATGGTTTACGGCATCATCGGCATGATCAACTTTGCCCATGGTGAGATTTACATGATTGGCGCCTATACAGCGCTGATCGCCATTACCGGCCTGGCTGCCCTGGGGATAGCTTGGCTGCCATTGGTACTGATCGTGGCCCTGATCTGCGCGATGCTGGTGTCCAGCTCCATGGGTTGGGCTGTGGAACGAGTGGCCTATCGGCCCGTGCGCGGAAAGCACCGCCTGATTCCGTTGATTTCGGCGATCGGCATGTCCATCTTCCTGCAGAACTATGTTCACCTTGCACAGGGCTCCCGTAACGTGGGCTTCCCTGCGCTGATTGAGGGCGGCTTTCAGTTTGGCGCCACGGATTCATTCCAGACCTCCATTTCCTACATGCAGATCACCATATTCATTACCACTCTGGTGTGCATGACGGTGCTCTCTCTGTTCATATCCCGCTCCCGCATTGGTCGCGCCTGCCGCGCCGTTTCCCAAGACCTGGGGATGGCCAACCTGCTGGGCATCGACACCAACCGCATCATCTCGGCAACATTTGTGATCGGTGCCGCGCTGGCTGCGGTTGCGGGCCTGCTGCTGGGGATGTATTACGGCTCCATTGACCCGCTGTTCGGATTCATTGCCGGGCTCAAGGCCTTTACGGCCGCCGTGCTTGGAGGCATCGGAAGTATCCCCGGGGCTATGCTCGGCGGACTCATACTGGGCGTTGCCGAGAGCATGACCTCCGGCTATCTCAGTGGTGAGTACAAGGACGTGGTGTCCTTCGGGCTGCTGATTCTGATCCTGCTGTTCAAACCCACCGGCCTGCTTGGCAAACCGGAGGTTGAAAAGATCTGATGGCTGCTCATAACCTGAAACATGCGCTTTTCTGCGCTTTCATCACTTTGATCATCTCCTATCCGATTCTCGGTTTTGACCTGACGAGCAGAGGCACAACAGTAGTCCTGGAGGGTGTAAATACCACCACCAGCATTGGCGTACTGGCGGCCGTGATTATTGTTTTTCTGTTCCAGTATTTCCGCGACTCCGTTATGGGCTCGCTGCGTCAGCTACCGGCAATCAACCCGTTGGCGAACCGGGAACCCATGGAGCAAAGCAAGCGCCTGAAACTGGAATCCATCCTGCTTACGCTGATGATCATAGGGGCACTTATCTGGCCCTTCATTGCGTCCCGTGGCGCAGTTGACCTGGCAACGCTGGTACTGATCTATATCATGCTGGCCCTGGGCCTGAACGTGGTAGTGGGGCTGGCGGGCCTGCTGGATCTGGGCTATGTGGCTTTCTACGCTGTCGGTGCGTACACCTTCGCCCTGCTGTCCCAGTACTACGGCATTTCCTTCTGGTTCGCACTGCCCATCGGTGCCGGGCTTGCCGCCCTGTTCGGGTTGGTACTTGGCTTTCCGGTACTGCGATTGCGGGGCGACTACCTGGCGATCGTGACCCTGGGCTTCGGCGAGATCATCCGTATCCTGCTGAACAATATGACCAGCCTGACCGGTGGCCCCAACGGCATTGGTGGCATTCCTGACCCGACGCTGTTCGGCATGGAATTCGGCCGCCGGGTAAAGGAAGAAGGCAACACGTCGTTTCATGAGACCTTCGGCATTGCCTACAGCGGTGAGCACAAGGTGATCTTTCTCTACCTGATCGCTCTGGTGCTGGCCGTGATCACGGCAATCGCCATCCGGCGCCTGATGCGCATGCCGGTGGGCCGCGCCTGGGAAGCACTGCGGGAAGATGAAATTGCCGCCAAGTCCCTGGGCCTGAGCCGCACCGCCGTAAAGTTGTCGGCGTTTACGATTGGCGCCTTCTTTGCCGGCTTCGCAGGCACCGTGTTTGCCTCCAAGCAGGGTTTTATCAGCCCTGAGTCGTTCGTGTTCCTGGAGTCGGCCATTATCCTGGCGATTGTGGTCCTCGGCGGTATGGGGTCCCAGATGGGAGTCATCCTTGCCGCAATCGCGGTGACCATTCTGCCGGAACTGGCGCGGGAGTTCTCCGAGTACCGGATGCTGATATTCGGTGCCGCCATGGTGTTGATGATGGTCTGGCGCCCCCAGGGCCTGATGCCCATGCGACGCATCCACATCGAACTGAAACGGCAGGAGTGACGGGTAATGCTTGAAGTACAGAATCTGTCGATGCGCTTCGGCGGCCTCCTGGCGGTGGATCAGGTGTCGCTGGACGTACAGGAACATGAAATTGTGGCGATTATCGGCCCCAACGGGGCCGGTAAAACCACCGTCTTTAACTGCATGAGCGGGTTCTACAAGCCGTCGGGTGGCAAGATCCTGTTCCAGGGTCGCGAGATCCAGGGCAAACCGGATTACAAGATTTCCCGTCTTGGTCTGGTCAGAACTTTCCAGCATGTTCGGCTTTTCAGCCGCATGACGGTGGTGGAGAACCTCCTGGTGGCCCAGCATCGCCATCTCAACACCAACCTGCTCTCAGGTATTCTCAATACACCGAATTATCGTGAAAAGGAGCAGAAATCTCTCGACCGGGCAGCCTACTGGCTGGACCGGGTAGGTCTGATGGATATGGCCAACCGCGACGCCGGCAACCTCGCCTATGGCCAGCAGCGACGCCTGGAAATCGCCCGCTGCATGGTCACCGAGCCCAAGCTGCTGATGCTGGACGAGCCGGCTGCTGGCCTCAACCCGGCCGAAACCAAGGACCTCAACCAGTTGATCATCAGCCTGAAGGAAGACTACAACGTTTCCGTGGTGTTGATTGAGCATGACATGAGCCTGGTGATGGATATCTCCGACCGTATCAACGTGATCAACCAGGGCCGCCCCCTGGCCTGTGGTACGCCGGATGAGATTCGCCGGAATGACGACGTTATCAAAGCCTATCTGGGTGAG
>JAWWAM010000204.1:0-5598 GCA_033721715.1 Marinobacter sp. | reverse complement strand
GGGCATGACATTGGCACGCTCCAGACGCTCCATCACACGGTCCTGGGCTTCGGCCAGGCCGTCCAATGCTTTCTGGGGAGTTGCCTCGCCACTTGCAGCCTGGGCAATGTACTGCCACCAGAGCTGAGCCAGCTTTGGATAGTCAGGTACGTTGGTACCGGTAGGTGACCACTGCACACGGGCCGGACTACGATAAAACTCAACCAGACCACCGAGCTTCGGCGCCATCTCGGTCATCACGTCAGAGTTGATGTCAGACTCGCGTATAGGAGTAAGACCAGCAATGGTTTTCTCCAGCGACACAGTCTTGGAAACCGTAAACTGGGCATACAGCCAGGCCGCAAGGCGACGCTCTTTGGGAGTGGACTTCATGAAGGTCCAGGATCCGACGTCCTGATACCCCAGCTTCATGCCCTCTTCCCAGTAGGGGCCACGTGGTGAAGGTGCCATGCGCCACTTCGGTGTACCGTCTTCGTTAACCACCGGCAAACCGTCTTCGATCATGCTGGCGGTGAACGCGGTGTACCAGAAGATCTGCTGAGCCACATTGCCCTGGGCAGGTACCGGCCCGGCTTCCGAGAAGGTCATGCCCTGTGCTTCAGGTGGAGCATACTTGTCCAGCCAGTCGACGTACTTTGTTGTCGCGTACACGGCAGCAGGCCCGTTAGTGGCACCCCCGCGACTGACGCTTGCACCCACGGGGTGACACTCGTTAACCCGAATACCCCACTCGTCCACGGGCAGACCATTCGGCAGGCCCTTATCACCGGCACCGGCCATGGAGAACCAGGCGTCCGTGAAACGCCAGCCCAGTGAGGGGTCTTTCTTGCCATAGTCCATGTGGCCATAGACACGCTTGCCGTCAATTTCCTTCACATGTACCGAGAAGAATTCGGCGATGTCTTCATACGCAGACCAGTTGACCGGCACCCCCAGCTCATAGCCGTAGATATCCTGGAACTGCTTTTTAAGGTCTTCACGCTCGAACCAGTCGGCGCGGAACCAGTACAGGTTGGCAAACTGCTGATCCGGCAGCTGATAGAGCTTGCCATCGGGACCAGTGGTGAAATCCAGGCCAATGAAATCCTCAAGGTCCAGGGTCGGCAGGGTCAGATCCTTGCCTTCACCGTTCATGATGTCCTCAACCGGCATGACCTTACCGTAGCGGAAGTGGGTACCAATCAGGTCTGAGTCATTCACCCAGCCGTCATAAATGTTGCGGCCGGACTGCATCTGGGTCTGCAGCTTCTCGATGACATCCCCTTCCTGAATCAGGGTATGGGTAAGCTCGATACCCGTGATTTCAGTGAAAGCTTCAGCCAGAACCTTGGATTCATATTCGTGGGTAGCGATGGTTTCGGAGACGACATTGATCTCCATACCACGGAAAGGCTCAGCAGCTTTGATAAACCACTCCAGCTCTTTCATCTGTTCTTCTTTACTCAGAGTCGAATTCTTGAAGGCTTCGTCAATCCACTTCTTGGCGGCATCCGAATACTGATCGGCACTGACCTGAAAGCTGATCCCCATACTTGCGGCGCCGATGGCGGCACTCAAGAGCAGGGTTTTCGGATATTTATTGTTGTTGAACATATCCAACCTCGTTCGTCTTGTTTTGGTTTGTGCGAAACGCGACTGCTGACTGCGTTCCGGTTTTCCCTGTATAGCGTTTTCGTCGCTATTCCTGAATGGGAACCGAACCGGCATGTTCGATTCCGATCATAAAACAAAAAATAGTTCGTTATAGAAACTTTTACAACTGTTTTTTGGTCAAATTCTGAAAGTTTTTTGCCGCCACCCCTGGCAAACGAAAATCCAGATCCTTACCCCCACCGCAATAACACAGCAAGCCAGGCTACTGAAACTGCCAGGGCCACCCAGAGCGTGATATCCGACACTGCGAGAAACGCCAGGTGAATATACGCTGCCGACAACAGACCGATGAACAGCCTGTCCCCACGGGTGGTCGCGATCGGCAGGAAACCCTTTCGTTCGGTGCAGGGTGAAACAATTTCGTAAACGGTCATTACCATCAGTATTCCAGCAATTACCGCGAAAAAAATGGCAACGGTTGGTGTCCAGTTCATCCACGCAATCATGTTAATTCTCCTTATACCCGACCCAGTGCGAAGCCTTTGGCAATGTGGTTACGAACAAACCAGACCACCAGCACGCCAGGAATAATGGTCAGCACACCGGCTGCCGCCAGAACGCCCCAGTCGATACCACTGGCCCCGATCGTTCGCGTCATGATCGCGCCTATAGGTTGCGCGTCCACGGATGTCAGCGTTCTTGCCAACAGCAGCTCCACCCACGAGAACATGAAGGCGAAGAAGGCGGCCACACCAATCCCGGACCGGATCATCGGAAGAAAAATTTTCACGAAGAATTTCGGAAAGCTATAGCCATCAATATAGGCCATTTCATCGTACTCGCGCGGTACACCGGACATGAAACCTTCCAGGATCCATACCGCCAGCGGTACGTTGAAGAGGCAGTGCGCAAGAGCCACGGCAATGTGCGTATCGAACAGCCCGATGGACGAATAGAGCTGGAAGAACGGCAGCAGGAATACTGCCGGCGGCGCCATACGGTTACTGAGCAACCAGAAGAACAGATGCTTGTCACCCACGAACTTGTAGCGGCTGAACGCATAAGCGGCGGGCAGCGCAACCAGCAACGTGATGGTCATGTTCATGGATACATAGATCATCGAGTTGATGTAACCCGAATACCAGCTGGAGTCCGTGAAGATCACCGCGTAGTTCTGCAACGTAAAATCCTGGGGCCAGAAGGTAAGCCCCCCGAGAATTTCCCGGTTGGTCTTGAACGACATGTTCAAAAGCCAGTAGATAGGGGTCAACAGAAGGATGATAAACAGAGTCATCCCGAGGCCCTTGGAACGTGAGTAGTTCATCACTCTCTCCTTATTTTTCTTTGTCGAGGTGAGTTATGGCGGTAAAGAACAGCCAGGACACCAGCAGCACGATCAGGAAGTAGATCAGCGAGAACGCAGCTGCACGGCCGATATCGAATTGGCCAATCGCCATGGTGGTCAGAGTCTGACTCAGGAAGGTGGTAGAGCTGCCCGGCCCACCGCCGGTCAATACAAAAGGTTCCGTATAGATCATGAAGCTGTCCATGAACCGCAGCAGTACGGCAATTACCAGTACGCTTTTCAGCCTTGGCAGCTGGATGTAGCGGAACACGGCCCACCTTGACGCCCGGTCGATCTCTGCGGCCTGGTAAAAAGCCTCGGGAATAGCACGTAGCCCGGAGTAGCACAGCAGTGCAACCAGTGGCGTCCAGTGCCAGACATCCATCAACAGCACCGTCAACCAGGCATCCATCGTGTCGCCGGTATAGTTGTAGTCAACACCCAGGCTGTTCAGTCCCCAGCCAAACAGTCCAATGTCACCCCGGCCAAAGATCTGCCAGATGGTGCCTACCACGTTCCAGGGGATCAACAGGGGTATGGCAAGCAGAATCAGGCACAGGGACGCCTTGATACCGGACTTGGGCATCATCAGGGCAACGCTTATGCCCAGGGGAATCTGGATCGCAAGAACCGCTCCGGAAAACGCAAACTGCCTCAAAAGCGAGTCCTGCAAACGCTCATCACCGAGGATCTCTTTGAACCATTCAGTACCGACCCAGTAGCCCTGGCCGGGCCCGAAAATATCCTGGACGGAATAATTCACTACCGTCATCAGCGGTATGAGCGCGGAAAACGCCACCAGGATGAAGACTGGCAGTACGAGCCACCAGGCGCGATTATTGGGAACCTTGTTCATTGGTCCTTCTCCTCTACCAGGAACTCGTCGACATAAAGCTTCAGCCATTTCTCAGGGAAACTGAGCTGAACATGGTTGCCAATTTCGAAATGCTGGTCCTCTGTCAGGCGAACTTTCAGCGTCTCGAAATCAAGCTTTACGGTCATGATCTTGTAGGTACCCAGATCTTCGACGTCCCTGACCTCGGCTTCAAAAGTGTCATCAGCAGAAACATCCGACGCCTGGATAAACTCCGGCCGGATACCAATTTTGATGTTGTTGGAGTGGACCCGCTGCAGCACCTCAACCTGTGGGGCGCTCAATGGGATAACCGTGCTGCCAAAACACACCCCACGGGGGCACCGCTGCACCTCAATCAGGTTCATGCCGGGACTGCCAATGAAGTAGCCCACAAACGTATGGTTCGGTTGCTCGAAGAGTTCCGTTGGCGTGCCGAACTGCACAATCTGCCCGCCGTACATCACCGCTATCTTGTCTGCGAACGTTGAGGCTTCCAGCTGATCGTGAGTGACATACACCATGGTGATGTCGAATTGCTCATGGATTTGCTTGAGTTTGCGCCGCAGCTTCCACTTGAGCTGGGGGTCGATCACCGTCAGTGGCTCGTCGAAGAGGATGGCGGAAACATCGCCACGTACCAGGCCACGCCCCATGGAGACTTTCTGCTTCTGGTCAGCGGAAAGGTTCTTCGCCTTCTTGTGCAGTTCATCCTCGATTTCCAGGATCTCGGCGATTTCGTGCACCTTGGCGTTGATCTGGGACAAAGGCACACCGGTGTTCTTCAGCGGGAACGCGAGATTCTGGAACACCGTCATCGAGTCATAAATGACGGGAAACTGGAAAACCTGGGCAATGTTCCGGTCCCTGGGAGACAATTCATTGACCCGTTTGCCGTCGAACAGCACGTCGCCTTCAGAGGGTTGAAGCAGGCCCGATATGATGTTCAGCATGGTGCTCTTGCCACAACCGGAAGGGCCCAGCAACGCGTAGGCGCCGCCCCTTTCCCATACATGGTCAAGGTGGCGAATGGCATAATCATCGGGTCCGGAGGGGTTTTCACTGTAACTGTGAGCCAGGGACTTCAAATGAATTTCAGCCATCAGATCGACCCTCCTGTTAACTGCGACGGCGTGTGCACCAGGTTTTCGTCTTTGTCGAAGACAAACAGCTTGTCGATGGGCAGGTAGATCTTTATCGGGGCCTCAGTGTGATACTGATGAACCCCCATCAACTGCATGACCATCTCGAAGTGCCGGTTACGAACGTGCATGAAGGTTTCGGAGCCGCTTATTTCACTCAGCTCCACTTCCATGGACATTTCCAGGTCGTCTTCACCGGTGGGGACCAGCCCAATGTGGCTGGGCCGTACGCCAAACCAGTAATCACCCGGTTCAAGTCTTGCGAGTTCCTGGGTCAATGCATGATGTGAATACTCATCAAAGGTCACTTCCGTGTCGGTGACACGCCCCTTGATAAGGTTCATGGGTGGCTCACTGAACAGTTGTGCCGCCAGGGTGTTCACCGGGTTGCGGTAAACCTCCATCACTGGCCCGGACTGGACAATCCGTCCTTCATTCAGCAGCGTTGTGACACCGCCCAGTGCCAACGCCTCGTTGGCTTCTGTGGTGGCATATACGGCGATACACTGGCGCTCGCGGAATAGCTCCCGCAACTCTGCCCGCAGCTCTTCCCGCAACTTGTAGTCCAGGTTCACCAGGGGTTCGTCGAACAGAATGAGCGTGGCATCCTTTACCAGGGCGCGGGCCATCGCTGTCCGCTGCTGTTGACCGCCTGAGAGCTCCAG
>JAWWAM010000203.1:0-5654 GCA_033721715.1 Marinobacter sp. | reverse complement strand
TCCTCATCAACTTGAACGACTTGAGGATATCGCCCGTACCGGCATACGTATTGCGCATCGCCAGCCCGATGCAGGCGTCAGCCATTTGCTGCAGAGTCTGCTCACGCGTCACCGGATCGATGCCAGCCACCTGATATGGGCTGCTCATCCGTCGCTCAGTGAGGACGATCTCGCGTTGGCCATTCGCCAGGGCGAAGCAGATGTTGGCGTGGGAATCGAAGCTGCGGCGCGGCGCCAGGGCCTGGCGTTTATTCCTTTGCAGCAAGAACGCTTTGACCTGGCCATGCGCCGGCGCCACTACTTCGAGCCGGCGATCCAGCGTCTGCTGGCGTTCGCAGGCACTGAACGCTTTGTCCATCGTGCCGAGGCGCTGGGTGGTTACGACATCAGTGAACTGGGCCAAGTTGTGTATAACGCTTGAACAGTACCAATAACAACAAACAGGCGGACCAATCATGCCTTCAGTACCAAAAAACCTGGTAAGGGATGCCAGTGGAGCGCTCGGTGACATTGGTACCCTGATTCCACTGGGTCTGGGGGCTATCGGGGTGGCGGGGTTGGCACCGATACCCGTTCTGCTGGGTTTTGCCGTTTTCTACATCGCAACGGGACTGTATTACCGTCTGCCCGTACCAGTACAGCCCATGAAAGCGGTTGCGGCGTTGTTGCTGACTACTCAGGTGAGTTCCCAGAGCCTGGTCGCCAGTGGCGTGCTGATCGGGGCGATACTGTTGGTACTGGGCGCGACGGGCTGGATTAACGGGGCAGCTCGCCTCATACCCAGGTCGGTATTGAGCGGTCTCCAGTTGGGGCTGGGGTTGATGCTGGGCAGCATGAGTATGGGGTTGATGGCCACTTCCCTTCCGCTGGGCGCGTTCACGCTGGCGTTGTTGGGGATTACCCTGAAAATGTTGCCGACCTGGCCCGCGGCGCTGATAGGGCTTGTTGCATCGGTCGCACTCGGTGCGGTACTGGGCGCACCGGGACTGACGTTTTCTGTGGTGGATCCGGTGGTACTTTCATTGCCTGAGTTACCGGGCATAGACGATTGGCAACAGGCGGTCTCCACGCTGGTGCTACCCCAGTTGGCCCTCACGCTGACCAACGCCATCGTGTTGACTTCACTGGTGGTTGGGGATTACTTCGGTGAACAATCGCACCGCGTCACGCCAGCCAGGCTGTCGGTGTCTACCGGGCTGGCCAATCTCTTTATGGTCCCATTCGGGGCCTTGCCCATGTGCCATGGAGCGGGTGGTGTGGCAGCGCACTATCGCTTCGGTGCCCGCACCGGCCTGGCGCCCGTCTTAATGGGAGCAGGTTTGCTCATGGTCGCTTTAACACCCGGTGGCCTATCATTGATAACCGCAATTCCGCTGGCTGGTCTCGGCGCACTGTTGTTTGTGGCTGCAGTCGAGCTTGCTCTGTCCAGGCGCCTATGGACCGCAAGACCGTCCTGCTGGCCCGTCATCGCAATAACAGCACTGGTTACCGTCTGGGCCGACCCGTTTTTCGGGCTTCTGGCCGGGGTAGCTTCGGAAACGGTTCGGGCGGCCTGGGTGCGTGGACAAGGAGGTGAATATCCACTAACTTGAATATTACTTAATTCAGACAAGATTTTCGCAAGTTATGGAATATCTCCATCGGCAGGAAAAACGCAGGAAGGGAAAAGCTACGGCTATAGTAACTCCAGCGATTCCCAAGCTGATCATGGGTAGTCACCTGGCGCGCAGTATACGAGGAATATCCTGCGCGCCGCCTCCTAACGATTAAGGCATAGCAAAAATATCTAATAGTTTGGAGATATTACAGTGACTGATCTTCTAAAAAATCCCATGGGTCTTGATGGCTTCGAGTTCGTTGAGTTTGCCTCACCAATCCCCGGTGTGCTTGAGCCTATTTTTGAGTCAATGGGCTTCGTTAAAGTCGCCCGGCACCGTTCTAAAGATGTGCTTCTTTATCGCCAGAACGGCATCAACATTATTATCAATCGAGAGACTACTGGGCCGGTGCCCTATTTTGCCAAGGAACATGGCCCTTGTGCATGTGGCATGGCGTTTCGTGTCCGTGATGCACACCAAGCCTATGACCGGGCCCTTGAACTCGGAGCCGAGCCTATTGAAATTCCAACTGGCCCGATGGAATTGCGTTTACCCGCAGTTAAAGGAATTGGCGGAGCGCCGCTTTATCTGATCGATCGTTACGGTGACAAGGGATCCATTTACGATATCGACTTCGAATACCTGGTCGAGGATCGATACCCTGAAGGTGCCGGGCTGAAGCTTATCGATCACCTGACGCACAATGTGTACCGCGGGCGAATGAATTACTGGGCCGAATTCTACGAGCGCCTCTTCAACTTCCGGGAGATGCGGTTTTTCGACATCAAGGGCGAGTATACAGGGCTTACCTCGAAGGCAATGACAGCCCCCGACGGTATGATTCGTATCCCCTTGAATGAGGAGTCATCCAGGGGGGCGGGACAGATCGAAGAGTTCCTGCTGGAATTCAAGGGTGAAGGAATCCAGCATGTGGCATTCCTCAGCGACGACCTGATTGCCACCTGGGATAAGTTGAAGACCCTGGGGGTACCGTTCATGGATCCGCCGCCGGATACCTATTACGAGATGCTCGAGGAACGTCTGCCGAATCATGGCGAGCCGGTCGAAGAGCTTAAGGCCCGGGGCCTGTTGTTGGACGGTACAACGGATGGCAACAAACGTTTATTGGTACAGATTTTCTCTAAAGCACAGTTAGGCCCGGTGTTTTTTGAGTTTATCCAGCGCAAAGGGGATGACGGTTTCGGCGAGGGAAATTTCAAAGCGCTCTTTGAGTCAATCGAGAAAGACCAGATCCGCCGCGGAGTGCTTGAAACAGGAGGGTAAGCTCGAGTCAAACTCTCCCTCTGCAAGACTCTCTCTGCAAGATAGGGACGGGTCGAAAATCCGGCGCGCGGCAGGTTCGCCGTGATCCCGCGCGCCTCAGACGGCATCCGGTTGTTGATCGGGATGGGCACGAGCGAAGCTTGGCAGTTCGTTACAGGCGGTGTGGATGCGCCGGATGGTGGGATACGATTCAAGGTCGCAGCCAAAGCGCTCGGCGTTGTAGACCTGTGGCACCAGGCAGACGTCCGCCAGCCCCGGCTGGTCGCCGTGACAATAACGGCCGGTGCGTGGGTCACCGGCGAGCATTGCCTCCAGCGCATCGAAGCCCTCGGCGATCCAGTGGCGATACCAGCCGAGCCTGGTTTCCTCGTTGATACCCAGTTCTCCGGTAAGATACTTGAGGACCCGCAGGTTGTTGAGCGGATGAATCTCGATCGCCAGCAGGCCGACAAGGGCCCGGACACGCGCGCGGTCGATGGCGCTCGCTGGCAGCAGCGACGGCTCGGGGTAACGTTCCTCCAGGTATTCGCAGATCGCCAGCGACTGGGTTAGCTGTTCGCCCTCGTCAGTCTCCAGGGCAGGCACCAGACCCTGTGGGTTCAATTGCCGGTAGGGTCCTTCGCGGTGCTCGCCCTGGAGCAGGTTCACCGGCTGCTGCCGATAGTCCAGCTCCTTGAGGTTAAGCGCGATCCGCACCCGGTAGGAGGTCGACGAACGGTAGTAGCCGTACAGCTTCATGACGTCCCCTCGTAGCGCACCACCTCCTGGTCGATGGCGCCGAAGATACTCTTGCCCTCGCCATCGAACATCTCGATGCGCACCCGATCGCCAAAGCGCATGAACGGGCTCTTGATCTCGCCATGGAGAATCTTTTCCACCATGCGTATCTCCGCCAGGCAGCTGTAGCCGACTCCGCCGTCGGCCACCGGTCTGCCCGGGCCGCCCTCGGTGTCCGGGTTAGACACCGTGCCCGAGCCTACGATGGCCCCGGCCCCGAGGTAGCGGGTCCTGGCAGCATGGGCGACCAGCTCCGGGAAGCTGAAGATCATGTCCGGCCCGGCCTGGGGCTCACCGAACTTCTCACCGTTCAGATGTACCGTCAGCGGCAGATGCACGCGCCCTTCCTGCCAGGCGTCGCCCAGCTCGTCCGGGGTAACGGCAATCGGCGAGAAGCTGGAGGCCGGCTTGGACTGGAAGAAGCCGAAGCCCTTGGCCAGCTCGCCCGGGATCAAGCCACGCAGACTCACATCGTTGACCAGCATCAGCAGTTTGATGTGCCCGGCGGCCTGCTCGGGGCTCACCCCCATGGGCACATCATCGGTGACTACGGCAATCTCGCCTTCGAAATCGATGCCCCAGTCCTCGCTGGCGGCTTCCATCGGGTCGTAGGGCCCGATGAAACGATCGGAGGCGCCCTGGTACATGAGAGGGTCGGTCCAGAAGGTTTCCGGCATCTCCGCACCGCGGGCCTGGCGCACCAGCTGCACGTGATTGAGATAGGCGGAGCCGTCGGCCCATTGATAGGCCCGTGGCAGCGGCGAGTGCAGGGCTTTGAGATCCAGTTCGAAGGCTCCTTCCACTTTGCCCTCACTGAGAGCGTGGTAGACCTCCTCGAGGCGCGGCGCGAGGGTGTCCCAATCTTCGAGGGCAGCCTGCAAAGTCGGGGCGATCTGCGGCACTCTGGCGGCACGGGCATGATCCCGGGAGACCACGATCAACTGCCCGTCGCGGGTATCGGTCTTGAGTGTTGCAAGTTTCATAGCCGGAATCCTTTGTGTCGTTTAGCGCGCGTCTGGCTTGAAGTGTGAGTGTAGCCCATGCCACACATCCACGTAGTCACGCTGGCGGAAACCGGCGGACAGCGCCGAGGGGGTAGGGTTGAATACGTAGCGGCTCTCGAACATGAAGGCTAGCGTATTCCCCTGATATTGCGGCATGAGCTCCTCTGAGGAAGCCTTGTCGAAGGTTTTTGCGTCGGGCCCGTGGGGCGACATGCAATTGTGCAGGCTGGAGCCCCCAGGCACGAAGCCTTCGGCCCTGGCGTCGTAGGTGCCGTGGATCAGGCCCATGTACTCGCTCATGATGTTGCGGTGGAAGTAGGGCGGTCGGAAGGTGTGCTCGGCCACCATCCAGCGCGGAGGAAAAATAACGAAGTCGATATTGGCCATGCCTGCGGTGTCCGAGGGCGAGGTCAGGACGGTGAAGATCGACGGGTCCGGGTGGTCGAAGCTCACTGTGTTGATGGTGTTGAAGTGCGCCAGATCGTATTTGTAGGGCGCGTAGTTGCCGTGCCACGCAACCACGTCCAGCGGCGAGTGATCAAGCTTGGCCGCCCAGAGCTTGCCGCCAAACTTGGCGATGAGCTCGAACTCGCCCTGGGTGTCTTCGTAGCAGGCCGTGGGAGTGAGAAAGTCGCGCGGGTTGGCCAGGCCATTGGCACCGATTGGGCCCAGCCCGGGCAGTTCGAAGGGGCTGGCGTAGTTCTCGCAGATATAGCCGCGGGCGGCGTCGGTGCCGGCCGCGCGGCGAACCTGGAACTTGAGGCCGCGCGGCAGCACGGCGACCTCGCCTGGGGCAATCTCGAGCAGGCCCTGTTCGGTGCGCAACACCAGAGTGCCCAGTTGGGGCACCACCAGCAGTTCGCCGTCGGCGTCGTAGAAGAAACTCTCGGTCATGTCGGCGTTGAGCGTGTAGAGGTGAATCCCGCAGCCGATCTGGGTGCCGGCGTCACCGTTGGTGGCCATGGTGAACAGGCCGTCGATGAAGTTGGTG
>JAWWAM010000202.1:0-5663 GCA_033721715.1 Marinobacter sp. | reverse complement strand
CGCATATCCGGCACCCGCCAGATCATGTTGAAGGAGCGCTCGATTTTCTGCACCAGCGAAATCACGGTGTAGACCAGCAAGGCCAGGCCCACGGAACCCAGCACCCCTACCTTCATGTTGTCCACGAACCCAAGAACCTGCTCCGCAATATCGATGCCTTGTGGGCCCATGGGTTCGAAGAACTGGTACAGGAAGGGCTCCATACGCTGGTGGACGCCCAGCGCCTTGAGCACCGAAAAACTCAGCGCCAGCAGCGGCACAATGCTCAACAGGGTGGTATACACCAGGCTCATGGCATGGAGGGTCAGGTTGCCGGCAATGATATCCCGCACCAGGGCATAGGCAGTGCGCCCGGTTTTATACAACCAGGTCCACGGCCAGCGTTGCGGAGGATTGGGATTGGCCAGAATCCAGGTTTCAGCTTCCTGAAGCCGGTCTTTAAATTGGAAAGAAGCCACACAACGTCCTGTTTGCCAGAGTTTTGTACAGATTATCAGTCAGATACCAAATCACAACAAAGTATGGCCGATTGTGTGGCTTTTACTAGCCATTTCCGCTCAGTAACGGAATTGGCGAATATTGCTCCTCAGCACCTCGCTCAGCGACGCCAGGGTGTCTGTCATGGAGTCGGTAGTACGGGCATTGCCGGAAATTTCCTCGATCTGACATTTAAGATTTATCAGGTTTTCATCAATCTTGCTGACTGCATCGCTCTGTTCTGCCGCTGCCTGGGCCACCTGCTGATTGAGTGAACGCATTTCTCCCGCCCTGTCGTCAATCAGTCTCAGGTTCTCGCTGCATTGCTGAATGCGCGTAACGGTAGCGCGACTCTCCTGCCGCCCAGCTTCAACTTCATCCACCGCATTTCGCGCCCGGCCCTGCAACGACGACACCAAGTCATCTATCTGTTCCGTCGAGTTCGCCGTCTGACTCGCCAGGCCGCGCACCTCATCGGCAACGATCGCAAAGCCCCGGCCCATTTCTCCCGCCCGTGCCGCTTCAATAGCGGCATTCAGAGCCAGCAGATTGGTTTTTTCAGAGATGCCACGAATGACATCCATAACCTGGCCGATTGATTGGCTCTGGCTCGCCAGTTCACCAATGGTGGCTGCCACTGTCTCTACCCGGCTTTCCAGCCGCGCCATGGCCGCAACAGCTTCATCAGCTGATTCACCGCCACCGTGGGTCAGGTGGCCAATCTCATCTGCAAGGCGAGCAGCCTGGTCCGCATTCCGGCGCACCTCCTCCGCCGTTGCGGTAACCTCGTTGGCAGCCGTCGCTACCAGGTTGGTTTCCTGTTCCTGTCGCCCTACCTGCTCTGCAAGGCTCTGGCTGCTCTGGCGTCCCCGTGCCGCCACGTCTCCCAGTTCAGCGGTGGACTTCGCTACATGGCCAATCAATCCACCAAACCGTGACAACATCTGGTCGAATGCGCGGGTAACCACACTGAGTTCGTCGTTCCTCTTATATCCCAGAGTACCCCGCAGATCGTTGTCAGCCTGAATTTCTTCAATGCGCTGCCCCAACGTTCGCACCGGGCGTAGCAAGGATCTCAGAAACAGTGTGCCCATCAACAGCGCTGACAGTACCAGCACCCCCGCCATAATCAGGCTTACGGTGCCGGCCCGGTCAATCTCCCCACGGATAGCGCCCCCACTCATCGCAACCTCATTACTGGCTTCTCTGACGCTGTCCCCAGCCTCCAGGACCCCTTCGGTAAGCGCCATTTCCCTCAGCTGGTAACCGGCACGGATGTTGTCAAGTCCGGCCGTCAGGCTAACCGCCTCCTGCCTGGCGGCTTCGGCCATTGACCGCCCCATGAGCATCATCGACTTCTCGAAAAACTCAAACATTTTCTGGCCCAGGGTTTGGTACTGATCGATTGCTGCTGTCATTCCTGCAATCTCTTCTTCCAGGCTCTCATCAGCCGAGGCCATGATTCCCAGCTCGTCGATCAGTTTCTCTGAGGCAGCCTGAGCCTTATCAAGGGATTCCATATCAGCGTTAAGGGCGGCATGAAAGTACCAGTACTGCATAGCACCAAGGTGTTGCTGAGCTATCGTAACCCGCTCGGAGAGTTTCCCCAGCGCTCTTTGCTGGTCGATCAGTCCGGATTGGTCATTTATGGCAATAGTCTGGCCGGCAATGCTTTTTACCTGGTCGTCGACGCTGTCGCCGATACCGGCTATGTGCCGGTAGACGAATGCTGATGAGAAGACAGACAGACCTATCAACAGGGTAAACAGCAGAATCACCCGGGCACGGATGGTTAATTCGAAACTTGGAAAGGCCATGGCAAGCTCACTCAATTGGTCACGTAATGCCGGCGCGTCCACCCACGCATCTCATCCAGTCTTTCAAGGCGGCCGGCTGCCTCATCGAGGGTGGATCTGATGGGGTAGTCGCCTTCCAGCATGCCGGCAAAGCGAATGGTCATCAGGTCCCAGAAACGCTTCATTTCCGGAATGTTGGGCATGATTTCGCCACGACTGGCGGAACGGAAGGTGTGGTCGATAAAGGGGTCCTCGCTGAGTGTCTTTACCACCTCCAGGTGCGCAACTGCGCCCAGCGGCTTGTCGTCATTGACCGAGTTCAGGCCGGATTCTGTCAGCAGGTAGTCCTCCATAAACCGGCGGGCCAGTTCGTGGTTGGTTGAGACAGCGCTGATTCCGGCCGCCAGAACCCCCACGAAAGGTTTTCCGGGGGCGCCAGTTACCGTGGGCACATCGGCTATGCCCACATTGATACCGGCCTCCCGGATCTCGCTCCAGGCCCATGGTCCATTGATGATCATGGCCGTATTGCCGGACTTGAACCCCTCCATCATGGAGCCGTAATCGGCCTCTTTGGCCAGCACGCCGGAATCCAGCAGATCCTTGATACCCCTCACCGCACTGACAGCTCCGTCGGTGGCCACTCCGACATCAGAGAGGTCGTACACCTGGTTCTGCAGACCAAAACTGTAGCCACCCGAGCCGGCAAAGACCGGCCAGGAAAAATACACGTTCCTGTAGTCCCAGGAGATGGCCTCAACGCCCTGAGCACTCAACCGGCGATGCTCGGTTTTCAGCTGCTCAAGCGTCGTGGGTGGGGTTGCCACCAGGTCCTTGTTATAGAGCAGGCTTACCACTTCCATGGCAATCGGGTAGCCATACACCCGCTCTCCCACAGAAACCGCCTGCCAGGCAAACGGTGCAATGGCACTGCGAACCTGCGCTGAGGGCTTAATGGGCCGCAGGTGCCCTTCGTTGATCCAGCTGCCAAAACGGTCGTGAGGCCAGATCACAATGTCGGGCGCTTTGGAGGAATAGCCGTAATGATCGTATTCGGAGGTGAGGTCCTCCGGGGTTTCCACGGTGACAGCAATGCCGGTTTCCGACTCGAAGCGCCGGCCAACCTCAGCCAGGCCTTCATACCCCTTGTCGGAGTTGATCCAGATAAGCAGTTCGCCACGCTCGAAGGCAAACGCCGGTGCAGAAAAGAGAACGAGAGAAAGCGCAAGAGCCAGGATGGGTCTGATCATAAGTATCGCCCTGTTGTTATTGTTGGAGCGTTGTTGAAACGCATGCCCTCATTTGGGGCATTTCAAAGGCAGTTTAAGCAACAGGGAACCGCAGCCGCGTCATACGGCTGCGGTTTTTTCAGGGGTGAGTCAGGGGGAGTACCTGAAAATACAATCAGACAGAGGACAGGTTACGGGCCGTGATCTCCACAATTCTCTGCCTCGCCTCCCGGCTCGCCCAGGCGGAATGGGGTGTCACGATCAGGTTGGGAATGTCGTCCGCCAGCAGCGGATTGCCGTTACGGGGCGGCTCCTCTGTCAACACATCGAAACCGGCTCCGCCAATGATCCCTGCACGCAAGGCATCGGCCAGTGCCTGTTCATCCACCAGGCCACCACGGCTGGTGTTGATCAGCAGCGCATGCTTTTTCATTATTTTCAGCTCACGGGTACCGATCATGTTGCGGGTCTCGTCCGTCAGCAGGCAATGCAGGGACAGCACATCCACCTTTGGCAATAGCTCGTCCATGGGGAGCCGGGAATAACCATCCACCTCGCCGGCGGACTGCCCCGGTCGGGCACCGAGCAGAACATTCATCCCGAAGGCCTTCGCCCGCTCAACAACCCCTTGGCCCAGGTCACCGTAACCGAAAATTCCAAGGGTCCGCCCTTCAAGTTCCATAATCGGGTGATCCATCAGGCAGAACATGGAGCTCTGGCCCCAGCGTCCGGCACGTACATCTCTGTCGTAATCCACCAGCCTGGTGGCCAGCGCCAGAATCAGTGCCATGGTGTGCTGTGCAACGGTGGAGCGGCCATAGTTGGTCACGTTCATCACCCTGATGCCCTGGGCTTTTGCCGCCTCCTGATCGATGTTATTCAGCCCCGTGGCCACCACCGCAATCGTTTTCAGCTCCGGGCAGGCCTCAAAATGCTCCCGCGACAGCACTACCTTGTTCACCAGCACCGTATCGAATCCCCGGATACGCTCCAGGATTTGTTCCGGTGATGTGCGCGGGTACTTCTCCATCTCACCCGTTACCGTCTCTATCGGTGCCAGGTCTACATCGGCCCCCAGTGTCTCTGCATCCAGAAATACGGCTTTCATTCATCAATCCTTATCCATGATGTTTTCGATCAACCACCAGTCCCCAAGATTAAGTTAGACTGAATGAAACCTCCAACCGGGAATCAAGGGGAACGCACATGGAACACGAGTTTTGGCACGAACGCTGGGCCAAGAAAGAAATCGGCTTCCACGAAGGCACCGTGAATCAGTACCTCCATGACCACTGGCCCGAACTTGCCGGCAACGGCACCGGTGCCGTCTTCGTCCCCCTGTGTGGCAAGGCCCACGACATGTGGTGGCTCCACGATCGCGGCCACCCCGTCATCGGCGTGGAGCTGAGCGAAGTAGCCTGCAAGGACTTTTTCGAGGAAGGCGGCGAGAAAGCCAGGGTCCACCCCGGCGAGCCCTTTACTACCTTCAAGCATGACGACCTGGAACTGTGGTGCGGCGACTTCTTCCAGTTGGTGCCGAAGGATCTGCAACACGTGCGTCTGGTCTACGACCGTGCCGCGTTGATCGCCTTACCACCGCATATGCGTAAGGGCTACGTTGATCACCTGACGGCGGTCATCCCGGACGGCACACGGATTCTGCTGATCACCCTGGACTACGACACCGAAATCAAGGGCCCTCCCTTTAACGTGAGTGACAAAGAAGTTCTGGAACTCTACTCCGACGATTACGAAATCGAACACATCCTCACCAATACACTGGCAAAGGATCACCCCTTCACCAAGCGGAAAGGCCTTGCCGGAGCCACGGAGAGCGTGTTTCGGCTCCGGAAACTGTGATACACAATTTAATGAACCTTAACGCTTCTATCCCTGTCCAAGTCCCGAAGCTTGAACTAAGCTCAAAGTAACCGGACCGACATGAGCGCACCAGCGTAATTCGGTCCGGTACTCCCTATACTTTCACCCATAACCATAACCACCGTCCGGAGCGACGGAGCCAACAGCAACGGGGAAATTGCGTGAACTAAAAGCTGTCTTTCAAACAGTTAGAGAGCAAGCGAGGGGCCATCTATGAGCATCGTGCAGCACTTCAAAGACCGGTATGAAGCAACTCAGGAGGAAGAATACACCCTTGAGG
>JAWWAM010000201.1:0-5683 GCA_033721715.1 Marinobacter sp. | reverse complement strand
GACCTGGAAATCCTGGAGAAACCGGGAGAGCTGCCAAAGATCTCTGGCCACCCATCGCGATTGTCGCAAACCTTTTACAACCTTCTCGACAATGCCGCACAGGCGCTCAAGAGTCAGGAACAGCAGGCCGGGGCTGAGAAAAGGGCTGGCCGGATCCTTGCCAGAACCAGTGTCGACAGCGACGGTATCCGGGTAGTGATTCAGGATAATGGTTGCGGCATTCCCGAAGGTATTCGCGAACAGGTATTCGACGCCTTTTATACCAGCCGGCCGGTAGGGTCGGGCACCGGCCTGGGACTGACGGTTGCCCGGGATACGGTGCGCGCTCACCGGGGCTCCATTCAGATCGACAGCAGGGAAGGCACAGGAACTCGTGTCACCCTTCTGCTGCCGGTCAGTTAAGGATTGACCATGGCTAAACGCTACGCCTCACTGTTCTTCAATCAGGATCCGGATGACACATCGGAGCCGGTAACCGAAGCGAAGAAAGCGCCCTACCGGCTGCTGCTGGTGGATGACGAGCCCAATATCCTGGCGGCTCTTCGCCGGGTCTTTCAGCGTGAGAATTACGAATTGCTGTTTGCCAGCAATGGCAACGAAGCCCTGCGTATCATGGAAACACAGCCGGTCGAACTGATCATGACCGACTTCATGATGCCCGGCATGAACGGAAGCGAACTACTGAAGGAAGTTCGGGAGCGCTGGCCCAACACCATCCGTATCATGCTCACTGGCCACGCCAATACCGACGCCGTTATGGGCTCGATCAAGGAAGGAGCGGTTTACCGTTTCATCCTCAAACCCTGGAATGACGACGACATCCGTCTGACCATCGCCCTGGCCCTGGAACAGTACGAACTGATCCAGCGCACGCGGGCCCTGGAGCAACAGACAAAAAAGCAGCACAAAGACCTGGAAACCATCAGCAAGCTGACGGCCACCAACCGCAGCCAGCTTGCCATCCTGCTGCACAAGAAAGGCTGGCTGAATCCCCAGCAGATTCAGCAGCTACACCGGGAAATGCAGAGCCACAAAACCCCTGTGGTGCGCCAGTTGCTCAAGCATGAGTGGGTCGACTTCCGCAAAGTCTTCGAGATGCTGCGGGACGACATGCTGTTCGAGGAAATCGATCTGCGTGAATTCCAGCCGGACCCGGCCCTGATGTCGCTGGTGCCCCAGAAAATCTGCACCCGCCAGCTGGTACTTCCGCTACGGGTACAGGGCCAGCGCTTGCGGCTGGCCATGGTCGACCCCATGGACGTGAACCTGATTGACGAACTGGGGTTCATGACCGGGTACACCATTCATCCGCTGCTGTGCGAAACCACGCAGATGCAGGCCAAGCTCACGGAAATTTTCGGAGAAACCAGCGAACTGGAAGACATCGCCACCAAAGTGGGCACGGATGACCCCTACGAGGGCATCGAAATCGTTCTGGACGAGGACAGTGACAACGAATCGCTGGAACAGTTGCTGGGCAGCTCCGAAGAGCCCCCCGCCATTCGTCTGGTCAATGCGATCATCCTGGAAGCCTTGCGCCTGGGGGCCAGCGACATCCATGTTCACCCCCGCACCAAGTCGCTGGTGGTGCGTTATCGCATCGACGGGGTGCTGCAGGACAAGATCCACATCCCCACCAATCTGCTGATGTCGGTGGTGTCACGTATCAAGGTGATGGCAGAACTGGATATTACCGAGCGCCGCAAGCCGCAGGATGGACGGATTACGGTCAAGACACCGATGAAAATTGTCGACCTGCGAATTTCCACCCTGCCCACCATCAATGGCGAGAAGGTGGTCATGCGGGTACTGGAGCGGCAGTCCTCCGCACAGTCCCTGGAAGATATGGGGCTGTCCGAGCACAACCTCAAGCGCCTGCTGCATGTGGTAGCCAAGCCCCAGGGCATTATTCTGGCCACAGGCCCCACCGGCAGTGGGAAAACCACCACCCTTTACGCCCTGTTGCAACACAACGCCTCACCAGAGCGTAATTACGTCACCATCGAAGACCCGGTGGAATTCCATGTGGACATGGCCGGTCAGGTACCGGTGAAAGACCGGATCGGCCTGAGCTTTGCCAGTGTACTGCGCGCGATTCTGCGACAGGACCCGGACGTAATCCTGCTGGGCGAAATCCGTGACGAGGAAACCGCAGACGTGGCATTCCATGCCGCCATGACCGGGCACCTGGTGTATTCCACCCTGCACACCAGTTCCGCCGCCGCTACAGTGGCCCGCCTGCTGGACCTCAATCTTAAGCCATTCGTGCTTGCCTCAACCCTGGAGGCGATTATTGCCCAGCGCCTGGTGCGACGAATCTGCCCCCATTGCTGCGAACAGACAGACGCCCCTACGGATATTCTGGAACAGCTTGGCTCCGAGTTCATGGCACCTGATCTGGTTTTCTACCGGGGTAAGGGTTGTGACAAGTGCCATAAAGGCTACAAGGGCCGGGTCGCCATTCACGAAGTGCTGACCATGAATCATCAGCTGCGGATTGCCATTACCGAAGGCGCCAGCGCCATGCAGATCGAGTCCATTGCCCGTGAACAGGGCATGAGAGTTCTACTGGATGATGCCCTGGAAAAGCTCCGTGCCGGAGTGACCACGGCGGACGAGATCCTGAGGCTGCTGGGGCCGCAGGTGCTGAACGAATGAAGGAAGAGCGCAACCCGGTGGTCGGGCGATTCTGCCTGGTACTGTCTCTGGCCATTGCACTCATAGCCATCGGGCTGGTGATTTTTATCGATCATTTCTCCCTGGGCGGTAGTGCCAAGGGAAGGGTTTCGCTATCCCCTGGCGGCGGACTGGTCTCCGTATTGATCGGGGTATCGCTTCTAGCATTGGTATTTCGCAGAATCCCGGTCGCTATTGTGCTGGCCTGCCTTACCAGTATCATCGCCCTGTTCCAGGTGGTCTTGCCATGGATTCCAACTGCAGAACCACTGGCCATGCTGGCTATCAGCAAGCCCCTTCTGGTAGTGGTGCTTCTTACTGAGGTGTCCCTGCTTGCGGCACTGTACCGTAGCTGGGGAAAACGCGTGGGGCTGTTATGCGGCCTGGTCGTCGTTGCCCAGGGCCTGCTGTCATTATTTTCCTACTGGCACCCGCCACTTCAGGGTTTCAGTCTTGGCACACTCCCGGAATCAACCATTATCGTCAGTCCTCTGGCGGTGCTGGTGGGCCTGGTGCTGCCGCTTCTTTACACCATTAACCGGCGCAACCTGCCGGATTTCTCGGCAAGACTGGTGCTGGTCGGTGTGGCCAGCATAGTGCTGACAACCATCATCTGGCATGCCATGCGTGTACAGAACAGTGATAGCCTCCAGGACAGGGCAGAAATTCTGGCTGAGCAGCTGAAGGCTTCCAGCACGGCAACTTTTAATGACGACCTGGCACTGATTCGCAGACTTGCAGAGCGACAGGACCTGCTGACAGGCTTACCCGCGCAGAGGGAATGGACACAGGAAGTCCAGAGTTACCTGGATGACTTTCCTGAGATTCAGATTATCGGCATCCTGGATCCGGCCAGGCAACCCATCGGCATTCATTCCCGCACGGAGCAGCACCAGCACTGGCTGAACGATTTTCTGGCAACACCGGACAACCAGAAGTGGCTGGATCACGTGACCAGTACCACTCGACCGCATCTCAGCCCCCCCCAGCCGGATGAAACCGGCCGCATGCATGCCATGATCGCGTATCCCGCCAGGGTGATTGTCGGGCAGCCCTGGGTCATCTTTGCGGTTGTTGATCTGGAGGATGCCTACAGCAGCCTGCTTCAGCACTACGATGGCGACCTGAGCCTGAGGGTCTATTACCGGGACGTTCTCGTTTTCGATCTTTCTCCGGATACCGCGAAGGGAACACGGATTCCACTGGCTACCCGCCATACCAACCCCCACCACGACAGTCAGTGGCGGATTGAAGTGTACACCCGCCAAGGCGGCCTTCCCGCCACCGTGCTCTATCTTCCTCCCATGGTCCTGTTTACCGGCCTGATACTCAGCTTTCTGATGATGCTCAGCCATCTGTTCTGGCGCGAATCCGAACGGCGTTCCAACAGCCTGCGTAAACTCAACAGCACCGTTAATGCCCACCTGGCCCGAGAGCTGGCCCTCAGGCAGACCAATGAACGTATCATGGAATTTTCCCGGGACATTCTGTGTTCAATCGACTCGAGAGGTCTGTTCAAGTCCATCAACCCGGCGGCAGAGGATATTCTCGGCTATCACCCGGACCAGCTGATTGGCAAACCCTACAACGTCCTGATTCCGGACGTGGACCGGGACGCCACAGCCGAAGAAATGCGTAAACTCATGGCCGGCGAGCGCCAGATCAGTGATGGATTTCGCAACCACTTGCGGCACCGGGACGGCCATATAGTAACCCTGTCGTGGACCGCCGAATGGTCGGAGGCCGACCAGGCCCTCTTCTGCGTAGGCCGCGACATGACCGACCAGTTGGTCGCAGAGACACTGATGCGAGAGCGGGACCAGTTCTTCTCACTGTCACCCGACATGTTCTGCATAGTTGACCTGAACAGCCACTTTTTCGAGCTCAACAACGCCTTTGTGGAGGTACTTGGCTACGAGCGCGAAGAACTGCTGGGCTCCTCTTACATGCAGCTGATTCACAGGGATGACCGGGCAAGGGTCGAGGAAGCGGTGGTTGCACTGATAGCCGGAGACACCATCCGGGATCTTCAGGTGCGGGTAACCACCAGGAACAACTCAGAGCACTGGCTTGAACTCAGCGCTACCCTCAGCTCAGATGAGCTAATTTATGTGGCCGCCCGTGATACCACCGAAATCCGCCACACCCAGGAAAAACTGCGTGAAAGTGAAACACTGCTGAAAATTGCTGAAAAAGCTGCCCGCATCGGCGGCTGGGTGGTGGACGTAAGCACCGGCAAGACACGCTGGACCCATGCCATGTTCGACATCTTCGAGATGCCGGTTGGTGAGGTGCCTGCTCTTGAAGAGGGGCTCGGCTTCTATACCCCCGAGGGCCGGGACACCATAACCCACGCTATGAACATGTGTACCCAGACAGGCATCCCCTTTGATGAAGAAGTGCAGATCCGCACCCGACTGGGCCGTCTGCGCTGGGTTCGGGCAATTGGACAGGCTGTCAAGGACGATGATGGCCGGATCGTACAGATACAGGGTGGGCTCCAGGATATTACCGCCTCCCACCAGGCCATGGAGCAGATCCGGCGATTTGCTGAACGCCAGGCCATCATCTTCGAGAGCATCACCGACGCCTTTTTTACCCTGGATCGTGAATGGCGGTTCACCTACGTCAACCAGCGTTCGGAGGAGTTGCTCAGGGAAAGCCGGGACGTTTTGCTTGGCCACACCCTCTGGGACATGTTCCCGGCAGCGCAGGGCAGCGAGTTTGAACGCCAATACCGACACGCCATGGAGACCGGGGAGTCGGTGTCCTTCGAGGCCCATTACGCCCCCCTGGATAACTGGCTGGAGGTAAGCGCTTATCCCTCAGATGAGGGGTTGGCCGTTTACTATCGCAGCATAAACGAGCGCAAGCAGGCCCAGCAGAAGCTGCAGGAAGCCATGGCTGAGCTGGAACGCAGCAACCGCGAGCTTCAGGATTTCGCCTTTGTCGCTTCCCACGACCTCCAGGAGCCGCTTCGCAAGATTCAGGCGTTCTCGGACCGGCT
>JAWWAM010000200.1:0-5702 GCA_033721715.1 Marinobacter sp. | reverse complement strand
TACCTGGATGAGCGGCTGGAGCAGGCCCACCGGATGGGTGAGAAGGATATGGCAACCGGGCTGTTGAACCGCGGCATCGGTGACCTGCGTCATTTGATTGAGCATGTGCAGCATCCTGAACGCATGAATGCCCTGGCCCGACTGGATGACTATGAAGCCCTTTGGCAGCGTCGCCTGAACGAAGGCGGCTATAAGGACGAACTGAAAACCGGCCGTGAGGCACTTGCTGAAACCGGTATCCCCGGTCTCAAGGGGTGGGGCGAGGCACCGGGCCAGTCAATGGTGGTGGACGAACGGCTGATCTTCCCCGGTTTGCGATTCGGTAACATCTTTGTCGGCCCGCAACCTCCCCGCGGGTGGGAAGTGGATGAGGAATTGTTGCACGCCAATACAACCTTCCCTCCGACTCATCAGTATGTGGGTTTCTACCACTGGTTGCGGGATCATTATCAAGCCGATGCCCTTGTATACGTAGGCCGCCACTCCACCCGGGAATTCCTGCCCCGGCGCCGCGCCGGGTTGACCGGGGATGACTACCCGGACCTGCTGGGTGGCAACCTGCCGCTGATCTATCCCTACATTGTGGACGGTGTGGGTGAGGGCATTCAGGCCAAGCGACGGGCCCTGGGAGTAATGATCAGTCATCTGACGCCGCCGCTGGCTGCAACGGAGCTCTACGATGAGCTGTTGGAGCTGCGACAACTGGTCGAAACCTGGGAGTCTGCCAATGAGCCGGGCAGCCCCACCCGGGAGCGGGCACTGGGTATGCTGCGGGAAAAGATACAGGTACTGGATATAGGCGAGGCCCTGGAGCGCGAAATCGCCGGTGAAATGGGGCTCTCCGCGGACGAAGTGTCCCTTGAAGAACTGTCCCCCGACCTGTTGGTTCACGAAGCGGGCCATTATGTCACCGATATGCAGGAACACTTCATGCCCCTGGGCCTGCACGTGTTTGGCCGTGACTGGTCGGCGGGTATGGTGAACACCATGCTGGAGTCCATGGCCGGAAAGGGTGGCGCTCCCGAGGCGGAATGGCGCACGAACCTTGAGGCTTCCCCGGCTGCAGAGCGTCAGAGTTTTCTTGCAGCTTTGGAGGGGCGTTTTGTGGCACCCGGGCAGGGTAATGATCCCCTGCGTACTCCGGAAGTACTGCCAACGGGCCGGAATTTTCACGCGCTGTCGGACGACCTGATTCCAACCCGCGTGGCCTGGTCCCTGGCCACGGAACTGGCGGAAGACGCCATGGCTGACAAAGGCAGGCAGAAGGACGAAAGTGACGCACTGGTGCTCTGGGCGTCCGACACCGTAAGGGACGAGGGCGTGATGATTGCCTTCGGGATGAAACTTCTGGGAGTTCGCCCGGTGTGGAACAGCCGGGGGATTGTAAAGGGTCTGGAGCGTCTGCCCGTCGGGCCGGGGACCGATACACCGATGCGCCACAATGTGGTCTTTACTACCTCTGGGCTGTTCCGGGACCTATACGAGAGCCAGTTGGAATGGCTTGACCTGGCTACGCGTTATGCCCTGGCTGGTGCGGCAGACACCATCGAAGCACAACACCCCGACCTGGTGCAAGCGCTGGACCAAGCCCTGGCGGTGCTGCCGGTGGAAATGCGTGAATTCGGCAATGAAGCTCTGGCAGACAATGAAGTAGCGTCACGCTGGGTGGCAGATACCCGAGTTCTGCTGGCGGCGGGGGCGTCACAAAGGGACGCAGGTGCGGAAGCGGTCTATCGGGTTTTCGGTACTGCGCCGGGGGCGTACGGTGCCGGCGTCAACCGCTTGGCCACGCGCTCAGGCGCATGGCAGGACAGGGAAAAACTGGGTAATGCCTATCGCCGCCGAATGGGGCATGTGTACGGTAAAGGTAGCCGGGGTGAGCCGGCTCACCAGGCGTTTGATCGACAGCTACACACGGTCAGCCGAACCTATCTCGGACGGGCCAGCCACCTTTATGGGCTGCTGGATAACGATGACGGATTCGACTTTCAGGGGGGGCTGTCCAACGCGGTGGAACATCTGCGTGGAGAACCGCCAGGCAATCGGGTATTGCAGTATGCGGACCCGAAAAATCCCAGGGTGGATTCGCTCCAGCGTGCGCTCCAGGTGGAGTTGCGTGCCCGCAACCTCAATCCGCAGTGGCTGGCGCCGCTGATGGAGCATGGTTACGCCGGCGCCCGTACCATGGGAAGCGATTTTCTGGATAACCTCTGGGGGTGGCAGATTACCAGCCCTCAGGTGCTGCGATCGAGCGTCTGGGATGAGGTCAACGAAGTCTACTTCCAGGACCGCCACGGGCTGGGTCTGGATGACTTCCTGGCCAAGGGCCACAATGTTCACGTCAAGACCCACATGCAGGCGGTTGCTCTGTTGGCAGCCAAGCGCGGATTCTGGGAGGCGGATGTATTTACCCGACAGGCACTGGCACGCGACTTCGCTGGCAATATCATCGACCATGGCCTGCCCGGCAGCGGGCACACCCGTCCGGATCATCCGTTGATGGACTGGGTTGCCGGCCAGCTGGAGCCGAAGCAGCGAGAAGCGTTTGAGTCCGCCCGTAAAGGAGGTTCCACGGGCTACTCATCCGCACCCGCTGCTAACGATGAATGCCAGCAATCAGCTAAACGGATGAACTCATGCTGACTTTTTTCAAGCGATCTTTTTTCAGGCGACTGGCAATGACAGCTGCCGCCTTTGCCCTGTGGCAAGCGCAGGTTCTTGCCGATGAGATCTGTGTCACCGACGATACCGGTTCGGAAGTGTGCCTGGCACAGCCTGCCAGCCGAGTAGCGGCGCTGTCGCCTGGTGCCACCGAACTGGTCTGGGCCGCCGGCGCCGGCGAAAAAGTGGTGGCAGTGGTCTCTTTCAGTGACTACCCGGCACAAGCTAAGGACGTTCCCTCGGTGGGCAGCCATACCCGCATGGACCTGGAGCGGCTGATGGAGCTGGAGCCCGACCTGATAATCGGCTGGGTGACCGGTAACCCACCGGAGCAGATTGAGGCCTTGAGGGATCTGGGGTTGCCCGTGTTCTCCATTGAACCCCGCACTTTTGAGGGGGTATCTCATACGATTGAACGGCTCTCGCGCCTGGCCGGCACCGAGGCTGAAGGTATTGCCGAAGCGGACCGGTTCCGCAAGGGCATTGCCAGACTGGAGCACCAGTACCGGGATGCCAAGCCGGTATCGGTGTTCTACCAGGTCTGGGACGAACCGTTGATGACGGTGAACAACGAGCATCTGATCGGTAAGGTGATTACCCTCTGTGGTGGAGTGAATGTGTTTGGTGATCTCGATCGCCTGGTGCCCAGAATCAGTGCCGAAGCGGTAATCGGTGCCAACCCCGAGGCCATTTTGGCGGGGGGCATGGGGGAAGAGAACCGGCACTGGCTGACGCGTTGGGAAGCGTTCCCCAGTATTGAAGCCACGGCCAGTGACAACCTGTATTTTATACCTCCGTCCCTGGTCCAGCGACCGACACCGCGTATGTTGGAAGGCTCACAACTGTTCTGCGAGAAACTGGACGATGCCCGTGCCAAACAATAGTGGGAGGCCAGCCACGTGAGCAGGCCAGTGACCATGCCGCTTGTGATTCTTGCACTTGGCAGCCTTATAGCCATGACACTGTCCGTGGGCATTGGCAGCGTCAGCTTGAGCCCTGCAGAGGTCGCTGCGGTTATCTTTGGTGAAGGCAGCAATCTGCAGCAAACCCTGGTGCTGGACCTGCGCCTTCCGCGGACGCTCGCGGCTTTTGCAACCGGTGGCCTGCTGGCGGTTGCCGGGGCCCTGATGCAGGTGCTGTTGCGAAACCCCCTGGCAGATCCTTATGTGCTTGGTCTCTCCGGTGGTGCAGCGGTGGGGGCGCTGTTGGCAATGCTGGCTGGCCTGGGTGGGCTGATTGTTTCCGGGTCGGCCTTTGCCGGTGCGATGCTGGCTACGTTAATGGTGTTTGGACTTGCCCATGGTACCGGCAGCTGGACACCCTCACGCCTTCTGCTGACCGGTGTGGTTGTTGCCGCTGGCTGGGGGGCGGTGATCACCCTGATGTTGGCCATCAGCCCGGCCCAGCGCCTGCCCGGCATGCTGTACTGGCTCATGGGGGACGTGTCCTACGCGCGCTCCCCCTGGCCCGCGCTGGTGCTTCTTTTTCTGGTCTGCCTGATGGTGGTGCCACTGGGCCGCAGTCTTAACGTACTGGCCCGCGGCCCCATGCAGGCGGCGGCCCTCGGGGTGTCAGTGCGGCCACTGGAGTGGACGATTTACATCCTTGCCAGCCTGCTGACGGCCACTGCGGTAACCATGGCCGGCAGTATCGGCTTCGTCGGTCTTGTGGTGCCTCATATGTTGCGGCTGGTGCTGGGTAACGACCAGCGCCTGATCCTGCCCGCCTGTGCCCTGGCTGGTGGCACCCTACTGGTGCTGGCCGATACCTTGGCACGGGTGGTCATCGCGCCAGAGCAGTTGCCGGTAGGGGTCATTACTGCCTTGCTGGGTGTGCCCACCTTCCTTTATCTGCTGTACCGGAGCCGCTGATGAACCCGTTGCAGGCACGAGAACTGGTAATCGATATTCCCGGGCGGTCCGATGGCAAGGCACTGAACTTTGCGATTCAGTCCGGGCAGATGTGGGGCGTGCTGGGCCCCAACGGCGCTGGCAAAACGACCTTGCTGCATACTCTCGCCGGCCTCCTGGAGCCGCGTCATGGGACGGTTTGCCTTGGCGGAAAGGCGTTGGGCGAGCTCAGGCGCCGGCAGATTTCCCGGCAATTGGGGCTGGTATTCCAGGAGAGGCAGGACGGTTTTCCTGCCACCGTTATGGAAACGGCCCTGATCGGGCGCCATCCGTGGCTGTCTCCCTGGCAGATGGAATCCGGAGATGATGAGCGCTTTGCGCGGCAGGCCCTTGAGCAACTGGATGTCGCCCACCTGAGTGATCGCCTGGTGAACACACTCTCCGGCGGTGAGCGACAGCGCGTGGCCATTGCCACAGTGCTTACCCAGGCGCCTGATACCTGGCTACTGGATGAACCAACCAATCATCTGGACCTTCATCATCAGGTGTCAGTATTGCAGCTGCTGACCGAGCAGGCCCGGAGTGGTCGCTCCGTGTTTATGTGCCTGCATGATCTGAACCTGGCGGCTCGGTGGTGTGACCACCTGTTGTTACTCTTTCCCAACGGCGAAGCCTGCTGGGGGCCAGCAAAGCAAATGCTCGTGCCAGCCGCACTTGAAAGACTTTACGACCAGGAATTGCTGACAGTGGAGGTGGATGGTGCACCACTATTTGTGCCTGTTAAGAATTGAACTTGGGAGCTTCGACCGCGGTCGCTCGAATTCTGAGGTAGGCAAACTATGGATTTACTAACGATATGAAAGCGACCGTTCCAGCTGCAATGATTACCGCTCCCGGCTCCGGCCAGGGGAAATCCATGGTAACCGCTGCCTTGGCGAGACTGCACCGGAATGCTGGGCGAAAGGTGCGGGTGTTCAAGCATGGGCCGGATTATCTGGATCCCATGGTACTGGAAGTTGCCTCTGGACAGCCGGTGTACCAGTTGCACCCATGGATGACCGGGGAGGACGAATGCCGTTGGCGTTTGGCGGAGGCCGCACAAGATGCGGACCTGATTCTGGTGGAAGGTTCCATGGGGTTGTTTGACGGTGACCCTTCCAGTGCAGACCTGGCCAAACTCATGGGCATTCC
>JAWWAM010000199.1:0-5744 GCA_033721715.1 Marinobacter sp. | reverse complement strand
GTTGCCGAGCTGGAAATGGGTCAGGATCGATTGCAGAAGGCGCTGGAGCTGATCCCCCAGGATCAACGCCTTGCTCTTGAGAAGGCGGCTGAGCGCGTCCGGGACTACCACGAGCGCCAGAATCAGAAATCCTGGCAGTATGAAGACGAAGACGGCACGGTCCTTGGGCAGAAGGTCACACCGTTGGACCGCGCCGGTTTGTATGTGCCTGGTGGCAAGGCCGCCTATCCGTCATCCGTGCTGATGAACGCTATTCCGGCAAAAGTCGCCGGGGTGGGCGAGGTGATTATGGTGGTTCCTACACCGGATGGTGTGGTCAACCACATGGTTCTGGCCTCTGCCGCCATCGCCGGTGTGGACCGCGTGTTTTGTGTGGGCGGTGCCCAAGCCGTCGGCGCTTTGGCTTATGGTACTGAAACCATTCCTGCCGTTGATAAAATCGTTGGCCCAGGGAATATATTCGTGGCCACCGCCAAGCGGGAGGTTTTCGGTACCGTTGGAATTGACATGATCGCGGGTCCGTCGGAAATTCTCGTTATCTGCGACGGCAAGACCGATCCGGACTGGATCGCGATGGATCTGTTCTCCCAGGCTGAGCACGATGAGCAGGCGCAATCCATTCTGATCAGCCCGGATGCAGAGTTCCTGGATGCGGTGGAGGCCAGCATCAACAAGCTGCTGCCCACTATGGAGCGGGCTGAGATTATCGCCACTTCCATGACTGACAGGGCAGCGCTGATTCAGGTGGCGGATCTGTCTGAGGCGGCCAGGGTTTCCAACCGCATTGCACCGGAGCACCTCGAGCTCTCCGTCGAAGACCCGGAGGCCCTGGTGAAAGAAATTCGCCATGCCGGTGCTATCTTTATGGGCCGGTTTACCGCTGAGGCGCTGGGTGACTATTGTGCCGGGCCTAACCACGTATTGCCGACTTCCGGCACGGCGCGGTTTTCCTCGCCGCTGGGGGTTTATGATTTCCAGAAGCGGTCCTCTATTATCGGGTTTTCTGCCGCGGGTGCAGACCGGATGGGACGAGTTGCTTCGGTTCTGGCTCGGGGCGAGGGGCTAACGGCGCATGCCCGATCGGCGGAGTACAGGGTCAAGTCCTCCGCACAGCCCGCTACCTCCTCAGGAGTTGAAGAAGGATGAGCAAGTTCTGGAGCCCCTTGGTTGAAAAGCTGACCCCCTATGTACCGGGGGAGCAGCCAAAAATGGCCAATCTGGTGAAGCTGAATACCAACGAGAACCCTTTCGGCCCCTCGCCGAAGGTGATCGAGGCCATTACCGCAGAGTTGAGCGATAACCTCAGGCTTTACCCGGATCCCGAAGGTGAAGCGCTGAAAGGCACCATCGCCCAATATTACGGCGTTGAGAAAGAACAGGTTTTCCTCGGCAACGGCTCTGACGAAGTGCTGGCGCATATTTTCTATGGCCTGTTCCAGCACGGCGAGCCGGTTCTCTACCCGGATATCACCTACAGCTTCTACCCGGTGTACTGTGGCCTCTATAACATTGAGGGCAAGACCGTACCGCTGACTGACAGCTTCGAGATTAATCCCGAAGACTACCGGCAGCCTAATGGCGGCATTATTTTCCCCAACCCCAATGCCCCTACCGGCCGTTACCTGGCTCTGGACAAGGTCGAAGCCATTGTCGCCACCAACCCCGACCGCGTGGTGGTCGTGGACGAGGCCTACGTGGACTTTGGTGGCGAAAGCGCCATCAAGCTGGTGGGCAAATACCCGAACCTGCTGGTCAGTCAAACGCTTTCCAAGGCGCGGTCCCTCGCCGGCTTGCGGGTAGGTTTTGCCGTAGGCAGTGCTGAGCTTGTCGAGGCCCTGAACCGGGTTAAAAACAGCTTCAATTCCTATCCGCTGGATCGCCTCGCACAGGTAGGCGCCATTGCTGCGTTTGAAGACGAAGACTGGTTCCGTGCAACCTGTGAGGGTGTGATCGGCGAACGGGATTGGGTTACCTCAAAGCTTGAGGCTCTGGGGTTCGAAGTCCTGCCTTCGAAAGCCAACTTTATCTTTGCTCGGCATCCTGATCATGCCGGCGAGGCGCTGACGAAGGGGCTGCGGGAGCAGGGCGTGATCGTGCGTCATTTCAACAAGCCCCGGATTTCTGATTTCCTGCGTATCACCACCGGCACCGCAGACCAGAACAAACGGTTGATCGAGTGCCTCCGGGCACTGGTGGGATAAGGTAAATTTCAGGTATTGAATACGGAGACCCTATGGCATCGTGTAGCGAGATCCTCCGCACTCTGAACTTATGGCTTAGCCCTGAGAATTTCCAGGACTACTGCCCCAATGGCCTGCAGGTCGAGGGCAGAGAAGAGGTGAAAGCCATCATTACCGGCGTCACTGCCTCGCAGGCTCTCATTGATGCGGCTGTCGATGCTGGCGCAGACATGATACTGGTGCACCATGGGTACTTCTGGAAGGGCGAAGATCAGGTCATTCGTGGTATGAAGCGTGAGCGGATCAAGACTCTGCTGGATCACGACATCAACCTGGTGGCCTATCATCTGCCACTGGATGACCATCCGGACTACGGGAACAACCGCCAGTTGGCAGATGTGTTGGGCATTCGTGATCCACAGCCGTTGGGTGGCCTGGTATGGCAGGGCGAGCTGGAGACTCCGATGTCGGCCGGTGCCTTTGCAGACCTGATTGGGGAACGATTAAACCGCGCTCCTCTGCTGGTGGGAGCTGGCCCTGCTGAAATTTCAAGGGTTGGCTGGTGTACCGGCGCAGCCCAGGGGTTCATCGGCAAGGCGTTGGAAGCGGGGCTGGATGCCTATATCAGCGGCGAGATCTCTGAGCCGACAACCCATACCGCCCGCGAGTGCGGCATCCATTACTATGCGGCAGGGCATCACGCCACGGAGCGATACGGTGTTCAGGCCCTGGGGCGGGCCCTGGAAGAAGCGTTCGGGGTAAGCCACCGGTTTATCGACTGCGACAATCCTGTTTGATTACCCTGTTCAAACGCCCGGTTTAATCGTCACGCTTTCTGCTCTTTCTCGGCCAGCCCGAAATCTTCAGCCAGCGTGCCTTTCTCTTTGGGGTCGCTTTTCGGGGCGTAATCCCGGGGCGGCTCTACGCCATCCTTGCCGCTGGAACTCTCTTCCAGGCGGGCTCTGGCATTTTCTTTCTCCAGCTCAAGCAGCCAGTCTTCGTCGTTGCACAGACGATTGGCGCCGCGGGCCATATGCTGGTTCACGTCGCGGTAGGTGTCGTTGAAACGGCGCAGCAGATGAGCAGACTCCATGAAGTGTTCGTTGACCTGTGCCTGATAGCGGGTGTACTCGTTCCTCAGTTCTTCAATCTGCTGTTCAGCCCGGCGCTGACGCAAGGTGGAGCCCTGACCGGAGCGGCCAACCAGTACCCCGATGACAATGCCAACAATCAATGCGGCGATAGCTGCCAGAATCAGGTTTGTCATAAGCTGTGTCGTCCTTTTGATGAATCGGCCATGCCGGTAATATCAGTATACCGGCAGGTCTGAATACGCCAGATCCGCTGGCTGTAATTAATGTGATTGCAATCCCTTCCTAGAGTATAACGCCCGAAAGCCTCGGCGCACACGAGTGCCGCGTGCGCCAATCGTCGTATTGCGTCGAATCTTTCGCCTGCCGCTACGGTTCAGGGGGCTCCGGAACTGTCCGGAACATGGCGAAAAAAGCCAAAATCGGCCACAATACGCCGCCGTTATGAATGACCATACTTCGGGAAACGCCTTAATGACACCCCAAAAGCGCATCCATATGACCCCATGGGAACGATACCAGCAGGACCTTGAGCGGCCGGAATTTCAGAAGGATCCGGCCCAGGAAGACGCAGTGCGCCGTTTGCAGTCACTGTACGACAAACTGGTGGCGGCGGAAAGGGAGCGGGAAAAACCGATGGTCAAACTGCGCCTCAAGCTGAAAAAAGGCAAGGAAGACCCGATTAAAGGCCTCTACTTCTGGGGCGGTGTGGGTCGCGGCAAGACCTACCTGATGGATACCTTTTACGAGTCCCTGCCTTTTGACCGCAAGATGCGGGTGCACTTTCACCGCTTTATGCAGCGCGTGCACAAAGAATTGAGGGCTCTTAAGGGCGAGAAAAACCCGCTGGAAATTGTCGCCCGAATGTTCGCGGAGGAAACCCGGGTTATCTGCTTTGATGAGTTTTTCGTGTCGGACATCGGCGATGCAATGATCCTGGCCACCCTGATGGATGGCCTGTTCAGCCGTGGTGTCACCCTCGTCTGTACCTCCAATATTGTCCCGGACGGCCTGTACAAGGACGGACTGCAGCGCGCGCGGTTCCTGCCTGCGATTGATCTGGTTAAGAAGCACACCGACGTGGTGAATGTGGATGGTGGCGTGGATTATCGTCTGAGAACCCTGGAGCAGGCGGAGCTTTACCATCACCCATTGGACGAGGAGGCCGACAGGAGCCTGCAGAAAAGCTACGACAGCCTTGCTGTTGAAGCCGGAAGTCACAGCCTCGAGCTTGAAATCAACGGCCGCAAGCTCACGGCGATCAATCACGCAGACGACGTCGTGTGGTTTGACTTCAAGACTCTGTGTGACGGCCCCAGAAGCCAGAACGATTACATCGAGCTGGCGCGGGAATTCCACGCCGTCATCATCAGCAATGTACCGGTTCTGGGTAAGGACAAGGACGACCAGGCCAGACGCTTCATTAACATGGTCGATGAGTTTTATGACCGCAATGTGAAAGTTATCATTTCCGCAGAAGCCGCTATCACCGACCTGTATGCCGGAGGGCGGCTTGGCTTCGAGTTTGAGCGAACCGAATCGAGGTTACTGGAGATGCAGTCCCAGGAGTACCTTGAGGCACCTCATAAAGCCTGATGAATTTCGGATTACGGCCTCGGCTGATCCGACCACCAACCTACACGAGCAGAGAGACACAGCCATGACCACAGATAATGTCGTAATCGTCAGCGGTGTACGCACCCCAATGGGCGGCTTCCAGGGGAGTCTGGCCGCCGTTACCGCGCCGGAGTTGGGTGCCATCAGTATCGCCGAGGCCATCCGCCGCGCCGGACTTCAGCCAGCTGACGTACAGGAAGTGATCATGGGCAACGTGTTGCCCGCAGGCCTGAAACAGGGCCCGGCCCGGCAGGCGATGCGTCAGGCTGGCCTGCCTGACAGCACTGGCGCCACTACTATCAACAAGCTGTGCGGTTCCGGCATGAAAGCGGCCATGTTCGCCCACGACGTCATCAAGGCCGGCAGCAACGACATCATGGTTGCCGGTGGCATGGAGAGCATGTCCAATGCTCCGTACATCCTTCAGGGGGTCCGTGGCGGCTATCGGATGGGGCCCGGGCAGGCGCCTCAGGACCACATGTTCCTCGACGGACTAGAAGATGCAGAAACCGGTCGTCTTATGGGGGCGTTCGCCCAGGAAATGGCGGACAAGAAAGGCTATACCCGGGAAGAAATGGATGAATACGCCATCACCTCACTCACCAGGGCGAAGAAAGCCATCGAGCAGGGATTGCTCAAAGAGGAAATTATTCCCGTAACCGTGAAAACCCGCAAAGGCGAGGTGGTTGTGGAAGATGATGAGCAGCCCCACAATGCCAATATCGAAAAGATACCCACCCTGCGCCCCGCCTTCAGCAAGGATGGTACTGTTACCGCGGCCAATGCCTCTTCAATTTCTGATGGCGCGTCAGCCCTGGTACTGATGCGCGAGTCCGAAGCCGAAAAGCGCGGCCTC
>JAWWAM010000198.1:0-5768 GCA_033721715.1 Marinobacter sp. | reverse complement strand
GAGGAACAGCGTGATAAACACCATGGAGATGGTCATCAGCCAGAAGCCCCACATCTCGACTATCTGTGCGGTATTGCTGTTGCCGTAAGGCCGGCCACGCATGATCGGCACAGCGTAGGAGATGATGGTCAGCACGATCATTACGTAGGCGCCGTAGAAAGCCATGTGACCGTGGGCTGCAGTAATCTGGCTGCCGTGGGTGTAGTAGTTCACCGGAGCCAGGGTATGCAGGAAGCCCCATACACCGGCACCCAGGAAGGCCATCACCGCGGTACCCATGGCCCACAGCATGGCGGCCTTGTTGGGATGGTTGCGACGGCGCCGGTTAATCATGTTGAAGGCGAAGACCACCATCATGAAAAACGGCAGGGGCTCAAGGGCGGAGAACACGGAACCCAGCCACAGCCAGTATTCGGGCGGCCCAATCCAGAAGAAGTGGTGCCCGGTACCGATGATGCCGGTGATCAACGCCATGGCAATGATCACGTAAAGCCATTTTTCGATGACTTCCCGGTCAACACCCGTCAGTTTGATCAGGACATAGGCCAGGATGGCGCCCATGATCAGTTCCCAGACACCCTCAACCCACAGGTGCACAACGAACCACCAGAAGTACTTGTCCTGAGTCAGGTTGCCCGGATTGTAGAAGGCAAACATCCACAGTACCGCCAGGCCAATCAGTCCGGTAATCAGCACGATGTTGACGACGGTTTTGCGGCCCTTCAGGGCAGTCATCATGACATTGTAGAGGAAGCCGACGACAACCAGGGCAATGCCGATCTTGGTGATCGTGGGTTGCTCCAGGAATTCCCGGCCCATCGTTGGCAGCAGTTTGTTCATGGTCACATCGGCCAGGGTGGCGTAGTCCACAAACAGGTAGCCCAGAATGGTCAGAGTACCGGCAACGGCGAAAACCCAGAACAGGATCCACGCCAGCAGCGGGCTGTGCAGCTCGGTTTGCGCCTCTTCCGGCACCATGTAGTAGGTCGCGCCCATAAAGCCGAACAGCAGCCAGACAATCAGCAGGTTGGTGTGAACCATCCGCGCCACGTTGAAGGGGATTTCCGGAAACAGGAAGTCACCGACCACGTACTGGAGACCCAGGATCAGGCCGAACAGAATCTGCCCCGCAAACAGAACCAGGGCAAAGATGAAGTAGGGCATTGCCACCCTTTGAGATTCGTATTTCATATCCGTTCCCTCAGCCTTCGATGTTGGGTGGCCAGTCGTTGTCGTCAATCTTTGATGTCCACTCCAGGAAGGCGGAGAGATCTTCGATTTCCTGCTCGGTCAGATTGAACTGGGGCATTTGGCGGCGGCCGGGCACGTTGGTGGGCATGGCGGTCATCCAGGCATTCATATAGGCCTTGAAGACTTCGCTGTTACCACCGCCACGGCGGTCGAATACATTGGCAAGTTCCGGCGCGAAGTACGCACCTTCACCCATCAGGGAGTGACAACCGACACAGTTGTTGTTCTCCCAGACGTGTTTGCCACGAACCACCTGATCGGTGAGTTGGTCGCGGTTGTCCCGCTCGGGCATTGCCCGCACCTGTGTGTCCAAAGTCAGGGCCAGAAACAACAGGATGAAGAAAGCACTTCCTCCCAGATATATGTTCCTGGCCATGCTTTTGGTAAAGCGCTCGGCCATGGGTCTCTCTCCTTGGTTTTTTAAAGTACCTGACTGCCCTGCAAGGATATAAAGATGCATCCTCAATGCTGTTGATCATTGTCAAGCATACCGGGAGATTTCACTATTGCGCTGGGGAGTTACCTCCGGAGGGGTAGGTGATAGACTTTGCGTCCTGTGTACCTGAAATAGTCTGCCTGCTTTCTGCCTGCCTGGAGTTCTGATGGCTGCTGCGTTTGCTCTTTTTATGAAGCTGATCCCGCTCTATGTAACGGTTCTTCTTGGCTGGGTTGCCGGAAGGTATCTGGAGGCAAGCGGCAAACATATTGCCGGAATCATGCTTTACATCATGACACCCTCGGTGGTGTTTTCCGGCGTTATGGCCGCTCCCCTGTCGGCGGAAGTGATCCTGTTGCCGTTTCTGACCTTCGCCATGTGTTGCGCGATCGCCTTTGCGCATCTGGGGATTGCCCGGCGCGTTATCACAGACGAGAGTGCCAGTATCATTCCGCTGTCGGTGGGAACGGGTAATACCGGCTACTTCGGCATACCGGTGGCTCTGTTGTTATTCGGTCAGGAAGGGCTGGCGCTGTATATCGTGTGCATGCTGGGCACCACACTGTTCGAGAATTCCGTTGGTTTTTACCTGGCTGCCAGGGGGCGTTACAGCCTGAAAGATGCTCTGGTGCGGGTGGCGCGCCTGCCGTCGGTATACGCGTTTGTTCTGGCCGTAATGCTGAACCTCTTCGGCTTTTCCATTCCGGATGTATTCACGCCCCTGTTCGATAACCTGCGTGGGGCCTACAGCATTCTGGGCATGATGATCATTGGGATGGGGATACTCAGCTTTCGGGGATTGGCTGGCAATCTTCGCTTCACCGGCCTGGCCTTCTTCGGCAAATTCGTGTCCTGGCCTTTAGCGGCTATGGCGTTCTGGTGGCTGGACGCCAGCTTCTTCGGTTTCTACAACCTTGCCGTTTACCAGGCGATCTTCCTGATCTCCATAACACCTATTGCGGCCAATACGGTCGTGATTGCCACCCTGCTGGATACCGCCCCGAAACAGGCAGCCGGTACCGCTTTGCTGAGTACGCTGTTTGCGCTAGCCTTCATCCCGTTGATGGTGGCGCTGGTCATTCCTTGATAGCGCGCTGTGAAGATTCTCGGAAAAGCAGCAGAATGCCCGCCACCAGGCCGGTCAACGCCCCGAGCCAGTGGGCCTGTGTGACTACCGAGCCATCAATCAGCGGGTTGTGCCCGGCTGCGGGATACAGCACGTTCTCGAATAGCAACTTCAGTGCAATGAACCCCAGAATAATGAGGCTCCAGCGGGTATCGGATCCGAGGTTGAAAAGTGCAGTGAACACCAGAAGGCCGTGAAGGCACCCCGAAAACCCCCGGTACCACGCCAGTTCGGGTGCGGTAATGAGCAGCCCGGCTGAAATGGCGAGGGGCGCCAGAATCAGGTAGCTTACCCACCAGGCGAGTGGAGGGTGCTGGGTAAACAGCAGGCTGATTACCAACAAGCCAGTGAGGTTCAGAAGAAGGTGTGCGGTGCCAAGGTGAACCCCGTGGCCGGTGATCAGACGCCAGTATTCGCCCCCACCGATTTCGGTGCGGGACCACTCGAGGGCAGTGACTGGTAGCAGGGAGGCCACCACAAGCAACGCTGCCAGCATTGTAAACCGTCGCCAGCAGGGAAAAATCCGTGATTCAGAAACAGTCCTCATAAATACATTACGTTACGCAAACTCCGTAGTGCCCGTTTCGCGATTTGATTAGATTTCATGCCACCCGTGAGGAAACCAGACAGGGACGTTCAATGCCGTTCAAGTTTATACAGATTGTTATCTCAGGATTCATCTTCCTGCTTACATTGTCGATGCCTGTCGCCGCGAATGACCGCCTGGTAAAAAGCATCTGGATTGACGGGCATGGCTATGATGCCGTGCTTGAGCCAAATCGGCATCTGCGGATAATAGGCAGCTCCGCCGCGGAAAGCCTGGCCGGGGAGCATTATAAGGGCCATTTTCCGGAAGATCCGGATAGCTGGGTAAGGATTTCCCGGCTGGACAGCGGATGGGAGGGCCTGGCGTTCGTGTTCGGGCGCATGCACACCCTGGGCGGCTCGTCGCAATCAGATCAGGCGGCCAGCTTCAGTTTCAGCCAGGTGGAAGCGCCCCAGTGTGGTGTGGACCACGTCCACAGCGAAGCCGCCATTACCCCCGACAGCCTGGCCGACATGGCCACGGTGCAGGCGGTTTCCGCTAACTACGATACTCTATGTGCGGATAAAGTTGATGGCGTCTGCCTGATGATGGAGCTGGAACTGGCGTTTGATCAGCAGTTCCAGAGCAACTTTCCGAAGGACTATGAGAGTCGCGCCGGGGCTATCCTCAATATGGTGGAAGGATTTTACGCGGACCAGTTCGGGATTGTTTTCGATACCCTGTCGCTGACATTTATGGGCGAGGAGTTGTTTGATAGCACCTTGGATGCCGAGAGTCTGCTGAATGACATTACGTCTAAGCGCGGTAACCGTGAAATCTCGTTTCTCGAAAGCGAGCAATCCATTTTCCACTTTGTCAGTGGCCGCAACTTCGAAGGTTCCACTGCAGGAGTTGCCTGGGTCGGAACAATCTGCAGCGGCAGCGGGAATGCAACGGGGATCACCAATGCGTTCGATTCAAACGCCACTACCGCAGTTGTCGTTGCCCATGAGATCGGCCACAACCTGGGCGCCGGCCACGACGGGACTGGTACCAGTTGCGAGGCGGGTAAAAATATCATGAGCCCTTATGTCGACTCTTCAGCCACCTCTTTTTCAAACTGTTCTTTTCAGCAAATCACTGAGAGGATTTCCAACCTTCCAGCCGTGGAGCAATGCTTCAACTTCCCCGCCGATGCCGCAATTCTGGACGTTGACGGCAACCCCCTGGAAGTGGAGCCGGGCGCCAGCTTTCAAACCAACTTCAACGTCGCATACCGGCAGGCGGCCGAACCTGCAGACGGGCTGACCATTACGGGTATGATTGGGGAGAGCGAAGGGCAACTACAGGGAGTGAGTATTGATGGGAATTCCTGCACGCTGCTGGATGATACTTCATTCAGTTGCAATGGTGTAGCTGCTCGCGCGAACCTCCCGCTCAGTGTTAACGCCGTTGCGGGCTCAAGTCCAACGTTTACTTTGCTGCAAAATGTGACACTGACCACCAGCACGGGGGATGTCAAAGACATACGCCCGGATAACGATTCCCTGCTATCAGAAATTACGATTGCCTCATCAGAGACGTCGGAACCGGATGATCAAGACGGTGCCGGCACATCAGCCACTCCGCGAAAGACCGATGCCGATACATCAGAATCTGGCAGTAGCAGCGGTGGCGGAGGTGGCGCCATACACTGGCTGTGGTTGTTGCTGGGTATCGCCGGGGCCGCTATTCACCGCAGGAGTCTGGCGTGATGCTGGTACGGCGACTGTCATTTCCGTTGCTGGTGGTGTTGCTGGTTGGCTGTAGCGCCACCTCATCGGATGGGGCTTCAGGCATATCTTCGGGAAAGGCACCGGAAACGTTGCGGCAGGCACAGGCGTTGTGGAATGCAAAAGGCGTCTCCACCTACCAGGTGACCGTCACCCAGACCTGTTTCTGTCCTCCGGATCTGCGCCAACCCCTACGGGTAAGCGTTGCAGGCAGGGAGGTTGTTGACGTTGCTGGCCTGGAACAGCCCCTGAAGCACAGAGAAAATCTGGATGCCTCCAGGCTGACTGTGGATGGGCTGTTTCATTTTATCGAGCAATCCGCACAGCGGGTCCCCCACAAACTTGAGGTGGAGTACGACACCCGCTTCGGATTCCCCCGTCGTATTGATTACGACGGGCATGAGATGATTGCCGATGACGAGTTTCAGTATGAGTTAACGGACTTCAGCGCCGGAGATGCGGACTGACGTCTGGTCGGCGCTTCCACCCTCTCAATCGTAATCCTGCAGCAGACCTGCCATGTCGTCGGCGTGTTCCTCCTCAACGGCCAGAATCTCTTCCATTAATCGGCGTGTCGTTGGGTCATCGTCGCCCAGGTACTGGATAATCTCGCGATAGCTGTCGATGGCAATACGTTCCGCCACCAGATCTTCTTCG
>JAWWAM010000197.1:0-5800 GCA_033721715.1 Marinobacter sp. | reverse complement strand
GAGGACGTGGCCAACGACCGCACCAGTTACCCGACACCAGAAGATCTCGCCAACGCCGAGTTTCAGGAAGATGTGGGTGACGACGCCATGCAGGTGTACACCAGATACTGGGAAATGCTGAAGTCCGGGCAGTAGCTGCGCCTCCTCGGGTCTGCTAAGTGGTCCAGACCCAGGTAGGACTTGTGTTTATCTCGTCCTTGAGAGAGTTTAACGGCACGGGTGTTCTATAATGTAGGCACTGTATTCTTAAGCGACAGGCGCCGTGCCGTATGCAGAAGCTGTCTCTTTCAAAGGCTGCCAGTCTGACCCTTCTTCTTCTCGTGTGTCTTCTGGGCGCGCAAGTGGCTTCTGCTGCCGTTGATCTGGAAGCGGGCTGGGAATATCGCTGGGGAGATTCACCTTCTACCGATGATGGCGTTCCGGAATGGGTGCAAGCCAACGAGCCGGAGCATTGGCAGGCCATCGGATTCCCGTCCAATCCGCCGGGTAGAAATGGGCATGAACATGTCTGGTTCCGGGTGACCCTGCCAGAGGGCGAATGGCAGGAGCCCGTACTCTACATTTTCAGCGTGGACCTGATTTTCCAGGTCTGGCTGAATGGCGAGAACATATACCAGTACGGTACGTTTGACCATGAGGGCAGGGGGCAGTTCGAAGGCTGGCCATGGCATGCCATTCCCCTGCCGGAAGGGTTCGAGGGCAAGCCGATATATTTTCGCGTTTTCTCGAATTACACCGATATAGGCCTGTGGGGGGAAGTCTCCATCATGGACAGGCCGGATCTTATCCTGTTTATCCTTGAAAACTCCCTCGACGCCCTGGTTATTGCAGGCTTCTCCGCGCTGATCGCACTGTTAGCATTGATATTTGCGCTGCTACAGGCCGAGAAGAAAAGCTTTGGTAGTATTGCGCTGTTCTCCTTTTCATCGGCCCTTCTGCTGCTTTCGGAAAGCCAGGCAAGCCAGCTGCTCTGGGAGGCCCCACTGACCTGGGATTACCTGGCGGCAGGCTCCTATTACATGTTACCTGTAGCCATGGCCCTGCTGCTGGAACAGTGGTTTACGGATCACCGCCCGTGGCTGATCAACCTGATCTGGAAGACCCACCTTGTGTACCTGGTTGCGGCCGTCGGGTTGGCGTTATCCGGGGTAGTGGATCTGTCCTCCACGTTTCCGACCTTTGATGCCCTGTTGCTGGCCTCTCTCGTCACTATCGCTATTGTCGTGGGCAGGCGCTTCCGCCACTTGCGAGTCGAGCAGCAGGTCATACTGGTCGCTTATGGCATATTCTGCAGTTTGCTGGTGATCGATATGGCAGTCGCGCATGGGCTCCTTCCCTGGTGGCGGGTGCCGGTCAGTTGGGGCACGTTGGCCTTTTCACTGGCCGTGGTGCTGATTTCGTTGTGGCATTACGCCCGTACCCAGCAAGCATTGCATCAGTTAAACCTGTCGCTTGAGCAACAGGTTGCCGAACGGACTGAAAAGGCAGAGGCCCTTGCGCGCCTTGAGCAGGCCAGGGTTCGTTTACTGACCTTCGAGAACGAGAAAACCCGTATCCTCAACGATATCATTGCAGAGTTACAGGATTGCATCACCCTGAACCAGACGTGGCCGGTTCTGGCGCGACGGCTTCCGCACCTCTGCAGCCCCCTCAGGGGCAGACTTTATCAGCGGGTTGACGCCGGCAGCGCCTATGTACTGCTTACACGATGGGGCTACGCCGGCGAACCGGAGTCGCCTGCCCGGATTGAAACACCGGATGGCCCGCCCCCCCAGAATCAGATCCCAGCCCGCTACAGCGCTGAAGCTGGCCAGTCCTGGGCGGAGTGGGAGAAGGATGTCGACGGCTCACTGTGCCTCTGGATCAATATCCAGTCTGCAACACAAGGGCAGGTAACGATGGCCTTGTTGTTCGTCGAGGTGCCGGAAGAATTTGCCGGAGTCACCGATTACGGCGCTGCCAGGCTTTTTCAGGCATTGAGCCAGGCGCTTCAGAAAATTGGTATTACTCTCTCTGGTATTGGCCTGCGTGAAGAACTGCACAAATACTCCTATGAAGATGCCCTAACCGGGCTGAAGAACCGTCGCTATTTTGATCAGCTGTTTGAACACGAGTCCGCCGTAGCACTTCGCAGTGACCAGCCCTTGTCGCTGCTGATTGTGGATATTGATCACTTCAAACAGTTCAATGATACCCATGGGCACGAGGCCGGTGACGCCGCCCTGAAGGCGGTGGCGGGTATGCTGGCCAGGCACTTCCGTGACAGTGATGTCGTGTGCCGCTTTGGTGGTGAGGAATTTGTCATCATCATGGCGGGCTCCAATGCCAACGCTGCCTATGACAAGGCAATGGAGCTCGCCCGGGCGATTCGCCTGATGCCGGTACAACACGCTGGCACTGACCTGGGGCCCGTGACCATCTCGGTAGGTGTTGCAAGCTGGCCCGAATGCAGCGAATCCCCCGATACTCTGCTGGGGCTCGCCGATCGGGCGCTTTACCGGGCCAAAGAGGCCGGACGGGACAGGGTAGAGGTGTCCTGAAAACCAGAGCTAGTGCCAGATATTGCTGTCTATCTTCTCATGCAGTTCCGGGTAGTCCTTTGACTTGAAATGTGGCACTTCCCCCTGTTTTCGCTGTGCCAGGTAGTCTTTCGTCAGCTTAACCACTGTGCCGGAAAGCATCACAATGGCAATCAGGTTAATCGTGGCCATCAGGCCCATGGAGGCATCGGCTGCATTGAAGACCGTCACTACAGCTTCATAACCACCCCAGACCACCATTCCCAGCACTGCTGTGCGGAGCAGGGTAATGGCAACGTTATTGTCGCCTCCGAGATGAATCAGCGCATTTTCTGCGTAGGTGTAGTTGGCCACAATGGAAGTAAACGCGAAGAACAGAATCGCAATGGCGATGAAGTATGCACCGAACTCGCCAATGTGGCTTTGCATGGCATCCTGGGTGAGCTGCGTTCCGGTAATACCGGAACCGGGTTCCAATACGCCGGAGAGCAGAATCATCACTGCAGTGGCGGTACAGATAATGATCGTGTCGACGAAAACGCCGAAGCCCTGAACCAGCCCCTGGGAAGAGGGGTGGTGGGGGGCAGGTGTCGCGGTTGCTGCAATATTGGGGGCAGAGCCCATACCCGCCTCATTGGAAAACAGCCCGCGTTTGATGCCGTTCAGCATGGCGGCCGTAATGGAGCCTGCCGCGCCGCCAGCGGCTTCTTCCAGCCCGAACGCACTCTTCACAATGGTGATCAGCACGCCTGGTACTTCCGTGATATTAATGGCCATGATGATCAGGGCAATCAGCACGTAGAGGCCTGCCATGAACGGCACCACCAGTTCCGCGAAGCGAACGATAGAGCGCAGGCCACCAAAAATCACCACACCCGCCAGAATGGCGATAACGATACCCACCCAGAGCTTGGGTACACCAAAGGCACCCTCCATGGCATCGGCGATGGAGTTCGCCTGGACGGCGTTAAAAACCAGCCCGAAGGACAGAATCAGACAGACAGCGAAGATACTTCCGGCCCAGGGCGCATTCAGGCCCTTGGTGATATAAACCGCCGGGCCGCCCCGGTATTGGCCTTTGCCGTCACGTACCTTGTAGAGCTGCGCGAGGGTGCTTTCCGCATAGCCGGTAGCCATGCCGACCAGGGCAACCATCCACATCCAGAAAATAGCCCCAGCGCCACCGAGGTAGAGCGCCACTGCGACCCCGGCCAGATTGCCCGTGCCCACGCGGGAGGCAAGGCTGGTGCACAAGGCCTGGAAGGGAGAAATACCGTGAACATCACTCTCCCGGGAGCCGCGGATGGCCCGGATCATTTCACCGAAATTGAGAAACTGCAGAAAGCCCAGGCGAATGGTGAAAAAGACACCAACACCTAACAGGCCATAAACCAGAACATATCCCCAGAGTATGGAGTTAAGAAAATCCACGATAGCGGTCATTGTTCGTCCTTAAACGGTTGCTTCCTGAAACTCTTAAACCACCAGTACCGGGCACTTCGCCTTGGAAGCGACGCGGTGTGACACGCTGCCAAGCAGCATGCCGTCCTTGTCACTGTGAGTGCCGCGGGTCCCTACCACAATCAGGTCCACCTCCTTTTCCTGGGCGAACTTGACGATCACACTGGAGGGGCGCCCGGCTTTGACGAAGCCCCGGACTTTCGTTGCGCCCTTTTCCGTGGCCATCGCCTTGGCGTGGTTGACGATCTCCTTGGCGTAATCAGACAGCACCTTGTCGGGGATCTCCATGCCTTCGGGACGCCCGATCGATAGCGATGCCTCAAACAGGCTGTGGTGTTTGTAGACACAGATCAGATAGATCTCGGCTTCCGTGAGCTTCTGTAACGCTATGGCTTTGTCCATAGCTTTAAAGGATGACTTGGAACCATCAACCGCCACCAGGATTCTTTTGAACATGCTTTTCTCCCTGAAATTGGTCTCTACAGTCCTCAGCGGAATGCCAGGTCACGCAGGAACAGTGCGATTTGCGGGAAGGCAATGATCAGCCCCGCTGCTGCCACCAGCATAAAAACAAACGGTGGCGTGCCGCGAATCACTTCCCAGTAGGGGCGCTTGAATATGGCTATGGCGGTGAATATGTCACACCCGAAGGGCGGCGTTGCCGAACCTATGGCCACCTGAAGCGTAATCAGAACCCCGACCAGAACCGGGTCCAGGCCTGTGGCTTCAATCGCCGGCGCAAAGATCGGTGTCAGTACCAGAATTACCACGATGGGGTCGACAAACATGCAGGCGACGAAGAAGGCAATACAGATTGCGATCAGCACGCCGACCGGCCCGGCCTCATTAACGCCCACGGCCTCCAGTATGGTTTGCGGGATCTGGGCGAAGGAGATGATCCACGAAAAACCGTTGCCCACAGCGACCAGTATGAAGACCACGGCGGTAATCAGGCCGGTAGATTTCGCGATACGATAGATGTCCGGCAACTTCAGCGAGCGGAAGACGGCGAATTCCAGCAGGAAAGCGTAAAGCACGCATACCGCCGCAGCTTCAGTCGGGCTGAAAATGCCGCCATAGATACCGCCCACAATAATAACCGGAAAAAACAGTGGCCATAGCGCTTCCCGGACAGCGACTCCGCGCTCTCTCCAACCTGCCTTTTCCTCGGTGGGAACCTTGTTAACGTAGGCGTAGATCAGACAGTAAATGGAAAACATGACGAGAATCATGACGCCGGGGCCTATGCCCGCAATGAACAACTCGGCAATGGAGGTGCCCGAGATAACCCCATAGATAATGAAGCCGATACTGGGAGGAATCAGAAACGCGATATCACTGGAGTTGATAATCAGCGCCAGTGAAAAGGAATCGGAATAGCCGGCTTTGAGCAGTTTTGGCCGCAACGGAGAGCCAACCGCCACTACTGTGGCCTGGGTGGAACCGGAAACCGCACCGAATAGAGTGCAAGACGTTGCGGTACTGATGGCGAGCCCGCCCTTAATGTGCCCGATGAATGCCATCACCATATGAATCAGGCGGTCAGCGGACTGGCCACGGGTCATGATATCCGCCGCCAGAATAAACATGGGCACAGCAATGAGTGAGGCAGGGCGGATGCCGCCCTTCATTTGCTGGATAAACGTACCCATCTGGCCGAAGCCATCAAACATCATTATAAAGCCGACCACCGCACCGGCAATCAGCGGAACCATCATCGGGAAGCCCAGCAGTAGCAGCCCGATCATGATCACCATCATTATAGTCGCCATGAGTTTCTTTCCTTTGTTATATCAGCTACAGGGGTCAGACTTCCGATT
>JAWWAM010000196.1:0-5803 GCA_033721715.1 Marinobacter sp. | reverse complement strand
GGTGTAAGTAACACGCCCACCGGATGACAGCGACTGGAAACGGCCGGGGGCGAGCATTTCAAACTCTGTTGCCTGGCGCTGCTCATTGAAGATTGCTTCTACCTGTTTCATACCCCAGGGGGACACATACAAGCTCATGGCGCCCACGGTCAGCATCACCGGAATACTGCCAATCAGGGTCTTGCCCAGCAGCTGCTTGTCGCTGATACCACAGGCAGAGAGCACCGTCATTTCGCTTTCCAGATACATGCGCCCGTAGGCCAACAGGATGCCAATGAAAAAGCCCAGCGGCAGGATCAGCTCCAGAAACCCGGGAAAGCGATACGCCATAATCTGGAACAGGACGTCGCCCGCCAGTTCCCCCGCAGCAGCATCAGCCAGATACTTGATAAACCGGCCGCTCATGAACACCATCAGCAGAATGCCGGAAACGGCAAGCATGCTGATAATTACCTGGCGGGTTAGGTAGCGGAAAACGATGCTCAATTCGGTCTCTCAGAGCCGGATGCGACCGGAGTCGATGGAAATCAGGATTCGCCGTATTCTAAGTAACCTTGGGGCTGAATGACAGACCACGGGTTTAACAAAGACGTTAACAACCTGTCAGCGCTTGATAATTTCACCCCAAACCCCAATGCTATAGGCATTCGGACAAGGAACCCGGCACCGGGTCTGTCCTTCCTCAGAACAACCAACGGGAGTTGCCATGAATTTTACCCTGAGCAGTAAGCCCATTTCCGATATGAAAGCGGACTGCCTTGTTGTCGCTGTGCCGGAAAAAGGCGATTGGCCCGCCTCTACCACACAGGCAAACGAAGTCCTGGGCGGACTGATCAAGACCCTGCATAAAAACGGGGACGCCACCGGTAAAAACGCAACCACCCTGCAAGTCCCGCTGGACGGCTTGCCCTGGGCCCGACTTCTGGTGGTCGGCACAGGGGCGGACAAGGACCGCACCCCTGCCAACTATCGCAAGGCGCTGATTGCCATGGCCGGCCAGATCAAGGACGGCCCGTCCAAACATGTACTGGTGGGTATGGGAGACACTCTCGTAACCGGTGACGAAGCCATCAGTTCGGAAGCGGCACGGCTGAATCTTATTGGCCGCACTTTGGAAGAGCAGCTCTACCGTTTCAGCGAATTCAAGAGCGAAAAACCGTCAGACCGCAAACTGGCAAAAGTCACGGTTGCCGCCTCCGGCACCGGCAAGACACTGAAAGATGCCTTCAACCTTGGCCTTGCCACCGGCCGCGGCATGAACTTTACCCGCGATCTGGGCAATACGCCGCCGAACATCTGCCACCCCACCTGGCTGGCCGAACAGGCCGAGAAGCTGGCAAAGGAAAACGACGGGATCAAGACCGAGGTACTGGACGAAAAGCAGATGAAGAAGCTGGGCATGCACAGCCTGCTGTCCGTCTCTGCCGGCAGCGCCCAGCCCGCCAAACTGATTGTGATGGAATACCGGGGCGGCAAGCCAAAAGACAAGCCCTATGTTCTGGTGGGTAAAGGCATCACCTTTGATACCGGCGGCATCAGCCTCAAGCCCGGCGAAGGTATGGATGAAATGAAGTACGACATGGGAGGCGCAGCCGCCGTCTTCGGCGCCATGAAAACCATTGCCGAAACCAAGCCGAAGATCAACGTGGTTGCTGTGATCGCTGCCGCCGAGAACATGCCCAGCGGCACCGCGACACGCCCGGGGGATATCGTCACCTCCATGTCCGGCCAGACCATCGAAATCCTCAACACCGATGCCGAAGGCCGCCTGGTGCTGTGTGACGCCCTCACCTACGTCAAGAAGTTCGACCCGGAAGTGGTCGTCGACATGGCCACCCTCACTGGTGCCTGCATCATCGCACTGGGCAACCATGCGACCGGCCTGCTGAGTAACAACGACGAACTGGCCAACGACCTGCTGGCCGCGGGTGAACGCTCCGGTGACCGTGCCTGGCGCCTGCCGCTTTGGGATGAATACCAGAGCCAGCTCGACAGCAACTTCGCCGATATGCAAAACATCGGCGGCCGCCCGGCCGGCACCATCACAGCAGCGTGCTTCCTGTCCCGATTCACCAAGGACTATCGCTGGGCCCACCTGGACATCGCCGGTACCGCCTGGAACTCCGGCAAAGCCAAAGGCTCCACTGGCCGTCCGGTCCCCATGCTGGTCGACTACCTAATGTCCCATGCCGGCAAGTAATCCCCACGCCCAGGATGAACGGAACCAGTCCTACTGGTTCCACATCCTCGCCCAGAACACCCTTGCTGCCCGCCACCTCCACACCGCCAAACTGGTGGCCAAGGCGCGTCAGCAGGGCGACCGTGTAGGCATCGTCTGCGACACCATGCAGCACGCCCAGGAACTGGACGACCTGCTCTGGAACTTCAGCCCTGACGCCTTCATACCCCACAGCATCGTCCCCGACTCCGCCACCACCTGCACCGATCCCGTCGGCATACTGCTTTGCCCGCCGGTGGCCGAAGACTGGGATACGGTGATCATTCTGTCGGCCACGCTGCCGGCGGATGCGGACCGGTTTAAACGGTTGGCTCTGGTTGCCCATAATGATGAAACGGTCCTAGGCCAGGCCCGTTCACATTTCAAGCAATTGCGGGCGCTGGGGATCGAGCCTCGGGTGCATGATCAGAGGAAGCGGTGAGATTTTGAGCCTTTTGTAGGACTGCTCGTTTGGGAGAGGAGCGGGGTGGTGATATTTATTTCCCTTGGAAAAGAACTCGCTGCGCTCGGACACCTTTTCCTGGCGGGAAATAAATATCACCACCCCACTCTTATGGGCCTATCCGATATCTCCAGGGCTGTGCAGGGTCTGTCTGTGTTTCATCTGAAAGCCGGATATGTAAAACAGGCTCCAATCAAACCCAGTTAAAACCATTGAACACAACCGAGACAACTCGGACTCTATAAGGGTATGGGGGTAGTTTGAATTTCAGGCGGAAAAAGGTGTCTGAGCGCAGCGAGTTCTTTTTCTGTCCGAAATTCAAACTACCCCCATGCCCCTGCACCCCAAGGTTCGCCGCAACCCAGGTGAGCATGTATAATCAGACGCCTTGAATTTCCCTTGTGAATCAACCAAACGGTCACCAGCAGAAACCCATGGAAAAAACCTACCAGCCAGAAAACATCGAGCGCCAGTGGTACGAAAACTGGGAATCCAAAGGGTACTTCCGTCCCTCCGGCAAAGGCGAATCGTTCAGCATCGCCATCCCGCCACCCAATGTTACCGGCAGCCTCCACATGGGCCACGCGTTCCAGCACACCATCATGGACACGCTCACCCGCTTCAAACGCATGCAGGGCCGTAACACCCTCTGGCAGGTAGGCAGCGACCACGCCGGTATCGCAACCCAGATGGTGGTTGAACGCAAATTGGCTGCGGAAGAAGACAAGACCCGCTACGACCTGGGCCGGGAAGAATTCATCAAACGGATCTGGGACTGGAAAGAACACTCCGGCGGCACCATCACCGGTCAGATGCGCCGCCTGGGCAATTCCGTGGACTGGGACCACGAGCGCTTCACCATGGACGACGGCTTCTACAAAGCCGTGCAGGAAGTGTTCATCCGCCTGTACGACGAAGGCCTGGTCTATCGCGGCAAGCGTCTGGTCAACTGGGATCCTAAGCTTCATACCGCGATCTCCGATCTGGAAGTGGAGAACAAGGAAGAAAAGGGCTTTTTCTGGCACCTGCGTTACCCGCTGGCCGACGGCGAGAAAACGCAGGATGGCAACGACTATCTGGTGGTGGCCACCACCCGCCCAGAAACCATGCTGGGTGACACTGCCGTGGCGGTGCACCCGGACGATGAGCGTTACCAGCACCTGGTAGGCAAGTTCGTCGACCTGCCTCTGGTAGGCCGCCGCATTCCCGTCGTTGCCGACACCCACGCCGATCCGGAAAAAGGCAGCGGCTGCGTAAAAATCACCCCGGCCCATGACTTCAACGACTACGCCGTAGGCAAACGCAACAACCTGGTGATGATCAACGTCATGACCCAGGATGCCTGCATCCGTGATGTGGCCGAAGTGGTCAATCCCGATGGCACCGAGAACACAGACGTAGATGGCAGCCTGCCCGCCGCCTACGCCGGGCTCACCCGTGAAGAAGCCCGCAAACAGATCGTTGCAGACATGGACGCGGAAGGCCTGGTTGAGGAAGTGGAAGACCACGTGCTGAGCGTACCCCGTGGCGACCGCTCCGGCCTGATCATCGAGCCGATGCTGACCGACCAGTGGTTCGCTGACGCCAAGACTCTGGCCAAGCCTGCCATTGAAGCTGTGGAGGACGGGCGTATCCAGTTCGTGCCCAAACAGTACGAGAATATGTACTTCGCCTGGATGCGCGATATCCAGGACTGGTGTATTTCCCGCCAGCTCTGGTGGGGCCACCGCATTCCGGCCTGGTACGACGCCGAGGGCAACATCTACGTGGGCCGCAGCGAAGACGAAGTTCGCCAGAAGCACAACCTGGCCGCCAACCTGGAACTCAGCCAGGACGACGATGTTCTGGATACCTGGTTCAGCTCTGCACTGTGGACCTTTGGCACCCTGGGCTGGCCGGAAATCACTGAACGGCTGAAAACCTTCCACCCCACTGACGTGCTGGTCACCGGCTTTGACATCATCTTCTTCTGGGTTGCCCGGATGATCATGATGACCATGCACTTCATGAAAAACGAAGACGGTACGCCACAGGTGCCGTTCAAAACTGTCTATGTCACCGGCCTGATCCGCGACGAGCACGGGGACAAGATGTCCAAATCCAAGGGCAACGTCATCGACCCGCTGGATATGATTGACGGCATACAGCTGGACGACCTGCTGGAAAAACGTACCGGCAACCTGATGCAACCCAAGCTGGCCGAGAAAATCGGCAAGCGCACGAAGAAGGAATTCCCGGAGGGCATCACCGCCCATGGTACCGACGCCCTGCGCTTCACCCTGGCGGCCATGGCCACCACCGGCCGCGATATCAACTGGGACATGAAGCGGCTGGAAGGTTACCGCAACTTCTGCAACAAGCTCTGGAATGCAGCCCGTTACGTATTGATGAATACCGAAGGCGAAGACTGCGGCGTCAATAACGAACCGGTAGCACTGTCCCTGGCGGATCGCTGGATCATCAGTGAGCTGCAAAGCTGTGAACAGGACGTGATCCGTCACCTGGACCAGTATCGTTTCGATCTGGCGGCTTACGCCCTGTACGAGTTTATCTGGAACGAATACTGCGACTGGTACCTGGAACTGTCCAAGCCGGCCCTGAATGACGACACGGCCAGTGCGGAAGCGAAACGTGGCACCCGTCGCACACTGGTGCGCGTGCTTGAGGCGGTTCTGCGCCTGGCGCATCCGATCATGCCGTTTATTACCGAAGAGATCTGGCAGCGCATTGCACCTCTGGCAGGGAAAACCGGGGACAGCATCATGCTGCAGCCCTTCCCCGAACCTGACATGAGCAAGCAGGACGCCATCATTGCTGCCGACATCGAATGGCTGAAAGGCGTCATTGTTGCCGTACGGAATATCCGTGGCGAAATGAACATCTCCCCCGCAAAGGCCATCCCGGTTCTGCTGCGCGGGCAAGACCCGCAGGACGAACGCCGACTGGACGAAAACCGCCAGTTCCTGGCATCGCTGGCCAAACTGGAAAGCGTGGAATGGTTCACCGACGGCGAAGCCCCCATGTCTGCCACCCAACTGGTTGGCGAGATGGAAGTGCTGGTACCCATGGCCGGCCTGATCGACAAGGACGCCGAGCTCAAGCGCCTGGACAAGGAACTTGAG
>JAWWAM010000195.1:0-5813 GCA_033721715.1 Marinobacter sp. | reverse complement strand
TCAACAGGGGGTCGTCTCGGTGGCGCGGCTGCAAGGCTGGCAGGCATTTATTGCCCAGCTGGATCAGGTTATTGGCCAGCAACAGAAACTGCTTGTTCAGGCCGAGGATCGGCTAAGGGTCTGTCGCGAGGAGTGGCAGAAAGCCTGGGAGCGACGCAGGGGTATGGAAAAATATATCGAAACCTGCCGTCAACAAGAGCAGCGGGAGCAAGATCTTAGGGATCAGAAACTGATGGACGAGGCTGCCGGCCGAAATTTTGTGCGGCGACGCTGAAACGTTTGCTGACCTTGTTCTGCGAGTGCAAAATCAGTGTGGTGAGCTATCCTTTACCACAGGATGCCCCAGAGGCTCACGTTGTTCCCTGTAAAACAAGCCCGCACATCATGGAGGCACCGGAATGCCGATTCAGACGCATCGCAGTGAGGACGGTCAGACCCTGACCATAAAAATTGAAGGGCGCTTTGACTTCAGTACCCATCAGGCCTTTCGTGATGCCTATGAACATGGTGACGAAAACGTGACGGCATTTGTGGTGGATCTTTCCGACACTACCTATCTGGACAGCTCTGCTCTGGGAATGCTGCTGTTACTGAGAGACTACGCCGGTGGCGACGGTGCAAAAATTCGCATAGAAAACTGCAACAGTGACGTGCGCCGCATACTGTCCATATCCAATTTCGAGCAGCTGTTTGCGATTCGCTGAACCATAACATCGCAGGGTCGCGGAGGTTCGTGGTGGATGATTCACTCTCAGACAACCGGCCGCTGAGGATTCTGATCGCTGATGACAGCGACAGTGACCGACTGATTCTCAAAACCCTTCTCCGTCGTCTTGGTCATGATGTGGAAGACGCCAGAAATGGCGAAGACGCTGTCGGGATGTTCCGCGAGTCCGGCGCGGATATTGTATTGCTGGATGCGCTGATGCCAGTGATGGACGGGATGGAAGCGGCTCGTCACATCAAGGAACTGGCGGGCGAGCGCCTGGTACCCCTTATCTTTCTGACCTCTCTTTCTGATGCGGACGCGCTTGCCCGCTGCCTGGAGGCTGGCGGCGATGATTTTCTGACGAAGCCCTACAACCGCATCATCATCGAAGCGAAAATCAATGCATTCAACCGCATGCGGCTGATGCACCGAACTTTGAGCCACCACCGCGACCTGATCCGCGACCGTAACCGCCAGCTTCTCGAGGAACAGGAAATTGCCAAGCGGGTATTTGATAACGTCGCTCACACCGGCTGTCTGAACGCGGCGAATATTCGCTATCACGCCTCGCCCATGTCGATTTTCAACGGCGATGTTCTGTTCGCCTGCCCCCGCCCGGCCGGGGGCATGCAGATACTGGTTGGCGATTTCACCGGCCATGGCCTCCCGGCAGCGATTGGTGCCATGCCGGTAGCCGAAATTTTCTATGGCATGACCAGCAAGGGTTTCAGTGGCAGCGATGTGCTGCGGGAGATTAACCAGAAGCTGTGCCGGATACTGCCTGTCGGAATGTTTTGCTGCGCAGCAATGATTCAGGCGGACTTTCATCTTAATCAGTTACAGATATGGAACGGAGGGCTGCCGGATGGCGTTCTCCTGAAGAGGGATGAAAAACCCGTGGCCATCGCCTCCCGGCATCTGCCGCTGGGTGTGCTTGGCGCCGCGGGTTTCGATGCCCGAATGGAGGTGTTTCGAACGCAGCCCGGGGACACCCTGCTGATGATGACTGATGGCGTATTGGAGGCCGAGAATCGCCACGGCGAAATGTTCGGCGAGAAGCGCCTGAGGCGTTCGCTGGACGGAGCCGGCAATGCCGGCTCACCATTCGATGCGGTGATGACCGGAATTCATGCCTTCACCGGCAAGCAACCGGAACAGGACGATGTCACGTTATTGTCGCTGGAAATGGTTGAAGAAGCAGAGCTGGAAGGGGTTTCGGAACGTTTGCCCCAATCGGCATTGGAAGGCCCCGCGGAATGGCATTGCGTCTACGAGATCCAGGATCGTTCCCTGGGGCAGTTCAGTCCTTTGCCGTTGTTGCTTCACATCTGTATGGAGGTGCCCGGGTTGCGCCGCAAGAGTGGCGAAATTTACACACTGTTATCGGAGCTGTACACCAATGCCCTGGAGCACGGTGTATTGGGCCTCTCATCAGACTGGAAGGCCACGCCGGATGGCTTCGGCCGTTACTATGCGGAACGGGAGCGGCGTTTGCGCTCCGTATCGGACCACTTCATCCGCTTTACCCTGACCCACACAATGACGGAAGCGGGAGGGCAACTGACGATTGTCTGTGAAGACAGTGGCAGCGGGTTCGATTACGGTGACGTCTCTGCCGTCGGTAACGAAAACGGTTATTCCGGGCGAGGGCTGATGCTGTTGCAGAAGCTGGGGCGGTCTCTCAACTTCCGGGAATATGGTACCCGGGCCGAAATTATATATGATTGGCAATTTTCTGAGGTTGCTGCCCGTGAGGGCGGTACCAACACATAAAGCAGGGGGTTGGTCATGACGGACAAGCCACACCTTGATCAGGAAGCACTGGCCGAGTTGCAGGATGTAATGGAAGATGAATTCGATATCCTGATCAACACTTACATCAAGGATTCGTCGGATCGCATCGCACACTTGCGTTCGGCTCTGGAACACAAAGACGCGGACAGCTTTTCCAAGTCCGCACACAGCTTCAAGGGCAGTTGCATCAACATTGGTGCGCCCCGACTGGGCGAGCTGTGTTCAGAGGCCGAAAAGGCCGGTAGAGACAATCGCCTGGGAGAGGCCTCGGTTATGGTCGATGCCATAGAAAGCGAATTCGGACAGGTAGAGGTCACTCTCCGACGTTTTCTGGAGTAGTACAAGTAAATGGCAGTGCTTCTGCCTGGAATGGCATTGCTTTTGCTACCTTTTGCTCAATAGCCCGGTAACGCAGACAAATGCACTCCGATCAGCAAAAAAGCGGCAAGAGGTTGCCATGTCCCAGATGGTTCTTCCCCAGACATCCCCGCAGGGGCAGCCCGATAAAGGTGTAAAGCCGGCTTCGGGCGGCCGTGAGAAAAGCGGCGACAGTAATTTTGATTCTGTTTCCCGCGCCGAACAGCAGCGGCTCGACAAAAAACAGGCTGAACAACGGGATCAGGCCCGTAATAACGAAACGGCCCGTAACGAGGAGGTTCGCCAGGACAAAGACAGCGCCAGGCGCCCTGACGACCGCAAGGAAGCTTCCTCGGCTACAGAGCCCTCTCCGAAAGACACGCATGCCGGGGAAGAGGCAGGGGATTCAAAGGTATCAGCTGATGCCGAATCTGCAGCCTCCGAGAGTACTTCGCAGCAGGCGGTTGACGAGAACGCTCCTGAAGAAATCATTCCACTGACCTTTGCCGGTCTACAGGCGCTCTTGATGCCGGCTGGTGAGGCTGACGCCGGTGCCATGCCGGTGGCGGCCGGGGCCAGTGGCACTCAGGCCAGTGTCAGTGGCGTGATGCCGGGGGTGCAGGCATTTGCCGGGATCATGGCCGGCCTGCCTGGCGCGACCGGCAGCAAACCTGGCCAGGGCAACGGAAACGTTGCCGGAGCAGGGGCCGGACTGGCCCTGACCGAGGGGTTGATGTCCGGCTTGGCCGCCGATGCCAGCCGCACCCAGGAGACACCATTGGCTCAGGGGGCGTTGCGCTTTCAGGCAGCGGCAGAGCTGGCCAGCCAGCAGGCAGTAAACCCCAACAGCGCCAAGCTGCCAGCCGAGGCTGCCGCGTTGCGGGGCTATACCACCTCTATCGATGTGCCCGTGAACCACGCGGAGTGGGGCGACAAGCTGGTTGGCAAGCTGACCTGGCTGACAGCGCGCAACATGTCCGTTGCTGAAATACACCTGACACCACCGGATATGGGCCCGATGGAAGTGCGGGTTCAGGTTCAGCAGGAACAGGCCAATATAACCGTACACTCGGCGAATCCCGCCGTACGGGATCAACTGGAACTTCACAGTCACCGCCTCAGGGACATGCTGAATGAGCAGGGATTGTCCCTCGAGCAATTTGATGTATCGGACTCTCCACAGCAACAGGCTGGGGAAGAGGGCCCCGGTGAACAGGGCGGAAATGGCAGTGGTGCCCTGGCTGACAGCAGCCTGGACGATCAGGACCTGCAATCCGACTCCCTGGATCTGACCTGGAAAGGCGAAGTTGATATCTTCGCCTGACCGGAATTGCTTTCCCCGGTAATTCTTCTTTTGCCCATCCTCCGTCGCAAGGCTAAACTGCTGTGCGGATAAGGAGGATTGGGCTTTCTGGCCCGTCCTTTGCTTATACCTTCATATAACCTGTCTGGTTGACGGATTTCTGGCAGAAGCACGTTATGGCTGAAGATAATGCGCCCAAGGCGGCGCCGGCAAAGAAAGGCAAACTCAAGCTTATTATAATGCTGGTAGTGGTAGTTATTCTGGCGATAGGGCTCTCCGTGCTCGGAACAATGTGGTTCCTGGGTGGAGGCATTCCCGGCATCACGGGGGGCGACGAGGAAGAGGTTGCGGAGCAGGCCGACGTTTTTGTGCCCAGCACCTATACCGTGTTGGAAAAGGCGCTGGTTACAACGGTGCAGGCAGAAGGCCGGCAGCGTTACGCTCAGGCTTATCTTGCCCTGGAAGCCAACAATCCCGAGGCTCTGGCCGCTGCCAGCAAGCATATGCCATTGTTGCGGAGCCAACTGATCAGTTTGCTCGGGGACAGGAGTTTCGAGGAGTTGCAGACGCCGGAAGGCAGGCAGGCGTTGGCCGATGATATGCTGGGTGCCGTCAACGGTGCTCTCGAGCAGGAAGGTGAGCCTCCGGTTCTGAGGGTGCTTTTCAGGAATTTCGTCGTTCAATAACGAGTTCTCAGCGAGCTCAACAAATAGCTCAACAGGCCCGGCCAGGGCGGACACAGGGGCAGAGAAACGTATGCAGGACTTACTGTCACAGGACGAAATCGACGCGCTTCTCCATGGTGTGGACGATGGCGACATTGATACCTACGACGAGACCGACGAAACCGGTATCAAGTCCTACGACCTTGCCAGCCAGGATCGTATTGTTCGCGGCCGCATGCCCACGCTTGAAATGATCAACGAGCGTTTTGCCCGCTATACCCGTATCAGCCTTTTCAACCTGCTACGCCGTAATGCCGATGTGTCCACCGGTGGCGTTCAGATCATGAAGTTCGGCGAGTACATCCACACGTTGTATGTGCCTACCAGCCTGAACCTGTGCAAGGTTCGCCCTCTGCGTGGTACGTCTCTGTTCGTGCTGGACGCGAAGCTGGTGTTCAAGCTGGTGGACAATTTCTTTGGTGGTGAGGGTCGCCACGCCAAGATTGAAGGCCGCGAATTCACGCCGACGGAAACCCGAATCGTCCAGATGGTGCTGGACCAGGTGTTCCACGACATGAAGGAAGCCTGGCACGCGGTTCTGAAGGTGGATTTCGAATATCTCAGCTCCGAGGTAAACCCGGCCATGGCGAACATCGTCAGCCCCAGCGAAGTTGTGGTGGTCAGTACCTTCCATATTGAACTGGATGGCGGTGGCGGAGAGCTGCACATGGCGCTGCCGTATTCGATGATTGAGCCTATTCGGGATGTGCTGGACGCTGGTGTCCAGAGCGACATTGATGACGTGGACGAACGTTGGGTCAGCGCCCTTCAGGAAGACATCAAGGAAGTAAACGTACCTATCAATACCACGGTGTGCCGGCGCCGCATTTCCCTTCGCGATATCGCCAAGCTGAAAGAAGGCGACATTATCCCGGTGGAAGTTCCCGAATTTCTGACCCTGACTGCCAACGGCATCCCCATCTAT
>JAWWAM010000194.1:0-5831 GCA_033721715.1 Marinobacter sp. | reverse complement strand
CGTCTACTGTGCGTATACTGAACACAGACAATACGAAGAAGGGCAGATGTAATCATGAGAGTTATCCTTGTTTCCTTGTTGATGTTGGCTTTGGCCGGGTGCGCCAGCAACGTCGTGACGGATTATGACTCCGGCGCAGTTTTCGGCAATTACGCGTCCTGGGCTTTTGCCCCAAAGGCTGAGGGTGAGAGTTTTACGTCTCTCGACGGTGGCCGCATCGAAAGCGCGGTTGAGCGGGAACTCAACCGCAAGTCCATGCGCAAGGTTGAGCAAAATGAAGCAGACCTGCTCGTCGCCTGGCAGATTGTTGAAGAAGAACGGCTCGAGCGCAGTGGTGTTGGACTTGGCTTTGGTTTCGGTAGTGGCAACTTCGGCTGGGGGCTTTCCTCAGCGCCACCGATTCGGGAAATAGAGGAAGGCAAGCTTGTTGTGGAGCTGGTTGATACCGGCACCGACCGCGTAGTATGGCGAGCCGCCAGTCGCCGTTACCTCAATGAAAACCAGTCGTCAGAGTCACGGCGCGAGTTGATCGATGAAATCGTCGCAGACATGTTTGAAAAGTACCCCCCGGGAGTGTGAACGCTCTGGCCGGGTATGGTAGTGAATAAGAGGACGTTATGAAAAACCGTTCCGGAGGACTGGTGTTCTCCACAGAGCAGGGGCGCATGTGCCCCGGTTGCCGGCAGCCGGTTGATGATTGTATCTGCGGGGTACCCTCTCGCCCCGCTGGTGACGGGGTTGTACGCGTCAGCCGGGAAACCAAAGGCCGCAAGGGTAAAGGGGTTACCCTTGTTACCGGTATTCCTCTCGACGAAAAAGAACTGAAGGCTTTCGCCAAGATACTCAAGGCCAAATGCGGAACAGGTGGCACCGTCAGGGACGGGGTGGTGGAGATTCAGGGCGACCAGCGGGATGTTCTGTTGCCCCTGTTAAAGGAGAAAGGCTGGGAGGTGAAAAAAGCCGGTGGCTGAACGCTGCCCTCCCGCGATAGTGGCGAATGGTCTGACACGCAATCTGTTGTTCCAGCCGTTACAATAGTGAGCTTATTCAGGCGCGGGCCAGGGGAGGAAGTGAATGCACATACTGGTGCTGGGTGCGGGTGTTGTGGGTGTAACCACCGCGTGGTTTTTGAGGCAGCAGGGCTATGACGTTACTGTTGTAGACCGCCAGAGCATCGCAGGGTCCGAAACCAGTTATGCCAACGGTGGGCAGATCTCGGTCTCCCATGCCGAACCCTGGGCCAACCCTTCCGCGCCGTTAAAAATACTGAAGTGGCTGGGCCGTTCCGATGCACCCCTTTTGTTCCGCCCTCGCATGGACCCCGCCCAGTGGCGCTGGGCTCTCGCTTTCCTGCGGGAATGCACGTTCGCCAGGGCGGCTCACAATATCCGCCAGATGGTACGCCTTGGCACATACAGCCGCGACTGTTTGCAGGCGCTGCGTAAAGATACCGGAATTGAATACGATCACCTTGAGAGAGGTATCCTGCACTTTTATACCAGCCCCGGAGAGTTCGAGTCGGCCCTGAAGCCGGCACGTACCATGCGGGAGCTGGGTTGCGATCGACAGGTGATTGATGCCGCCCGGGCCGTTGAACTGGAGCCTGCGCTTGCACCGGCCAGGCACCGGATTGTCGGTGCCACCTACACCTCGGAAGACGAGTCCGGTGATGCCAGGCAGTTCACTCGGGCGCTTGCGAAAAAAGCGCAGGAAGCCGGTGTTCAATTCCTTTATGACACGGAAGTTGTCGGATTTGAGAACACGCGGGCCCGGGTACTGGGTGTCAACGTTATCCGCGGAGGCAGATACCACACCCTTCGTGCGGACCGCTACGTACTCAGCCTGGGAAGTTTCAGTGCTGTCCTGGCACGAAAACTGGGCCTGTTCCTGAATATCTACCCGGCCAAGGGCTACTCCATAACCGTGCCGGTAAAGAATGAGGCCGCTGCTTTCAGAGTCAGCCTGACCGATGATGAGTACAAACTGGTGTTTTCGCGCCTTGGAAATCGCATTCGCGTTGCCGGCACGGCGGAACTCAGTGGCTATAGCCGGCAGCTGAACCTTACCCGTTGCCGAATGATTGTCCGCCGGACCGCCGAACTGATGCCAGAGGCAGGCCACTGGGAGCAGGCCGAGTTCTGGTCCGGGCTACGACCGGCCACCCCCTCCAATGTGCCGTATATCGGCAAAAGCCACTTCGGCAACCTCTACCTGAACACCGGCCATGGTACTCTGGGCTGGACCCACTCGTGCGGCTCTGCTGCAGCGCTGGCGGACATCGTTGCAGGACGTAAACCGGATGTGGATTTTGCGTTTACCGGGTTATAGGGAGAGCCGGCGGGAGTAGGCCCTCACACCCCCGGAAGGGAGTGTGAGGCGTTGTTATCGCGGAGCCTACTTCAGCTGATCCCGGATCAGCTTCTTGTTGATCTTTCCCACACTGGTTTTCGGGATATCTTCAACAAAATCAATCTGGCTGGGGATGGCCCACTTGTTGATTTCGCCTGAGTCCACGAATTGCTTCAGGTGGCTCTGGATATCTTCCAGACTGGCTTCCTCGCCTGGTTTAAGGGTGACCAGGGCGTGGGGGCGCTCGCCCCATTTCTCGTCCGGCACACCCACCACTGCTGCTCCAGCAACGGAGGGATGCTGGCTAATCAGGTTTTCCAGGTCCAGGGATGACAGCCATTCACCGCCGGTCTTGATCACGTCCTTGATGCGATCCTTGATCACCAGGGTGTTGTCCGGCTCCATGCTGGCCACGTCACCGGTATGCAGCCAGCCCCCCTGCCAGAGTTCCTCGCCTTTTTCCGGCTCCTTGAAGTAGCTCTGGGTAAGCCAGGGCGCGCGCGCGACCACTTCGCCCTTGGCTTCGCCATCATGGGGCACCGGCTTACCCTCGGGATCCATGATTTCCAGCTCCACCATGGGCACTGCGATGCCCGTTTTGATGCGCTTGGAAGTCTGCTGCTCCAGTGGCAGTTCCAGATCTTTCTGCTTGAGATGGGTTACGCTCAACAGCGGGCAGGTTTCCGACATGCCATAACCGGTGTACATGCGAATGCCCAGTCTGGCGCCAGCATCACAAAGGCCCCTGGTGAGGGCGCTGCCGCCGATGAGCACGTGCCAGTTGCTCAGATCAGCCGTCTTGATGGATTCGGTGGCCATCATCATCTGCATCACCGTGGGCACGCAGTGGGAGAAGGTCACCTTGTGTTCCTTGAGCAGGTCCACCAGCAGCTCCGGTTCATAACGTCCCGGGTAAACCTGCTTGATGCCCATCATGGTGGCTGCGTAGGGCACGCCCCAGGCATGTACGTGGAACATGGGCGTTACCGGCATGTACACGGACGAAGAGCGCAGCAAAGGTATTTCGTCATAGGCGGACAGGGAGCCGGTCATGGCCAGTGTGTGCAGAACCAGCTGCCGATGGCTGAAGAAAACCCCCTTGGGATTACCGGTGGTGCCGGTGGTGTAGAAGGTGGTTGCAATGCTGTTCTCGTCAAAGTCAGGGAAATCGAACTCCGTGCCTGCCTTGCCCAGCAATTCTTCGTACTCACCAACGGTGTTCAGCGAGGTGGATTTCGCGGCTTTTTCGTCACTGAGTTGTATGTAGTGTTTGACCGTTTTGATCTCATCCTTCACGCCTTCCAGGATCGGCAGGAAGTCATCGTGGACCATGACCACATCATCTTCAGCGTGGTTCATGGTGTAAACGATCTGTTCCGGAGACAGGCGAACGTTCACCGTGTGCAGTACCGCACCAATCATCGGAATGGCGAAGAAACATTCCAGGTAGCGGGGGGTATCCCAGTCCATAACGGCGATGGTGTCGCCGGGTTTGACGCCGGCATCGGTCAATGCGTTCGCCAAGCGATGGATTCGCTCCACCAGGTCGGTGTAGGTGTACTTTGAGCGATTGGCGTAAACAATTTCCTGGTCAGGAGAGTACCTGGGGCCAGACATGAGCAGTTGCTTGATCAGCAGTGGATACTGATGTGCGTTATCTGCTGGTGGCAGGATGCGGGTCTGTGCCATAACTCGGTACCTCATTCTCAATTGTTTAATTTATAACGAGAAGAGCCCTAAATCTGACACAGTTTTACATCAACGGAAACCTTTAACGGTTAAAAAAACGCGGAACCGGAACAGCAGGCATTTATTGGCCCGCCTGTCCCGGTTTCGCGTCCTTCAGTAACGAAGTGTCGCTGTTTTTTGTTAGTTTATTCGTAAGTACAGAGGTAAGCGGTGTCGATGTCCGTCTTCGCTTTGAAACTGGCCTGCCCGGCTACTTCAAAAAACTCACCGGAACCATAGGTCATCCATTCGTCCATGCCTGGCAGCAGTACGGTGAGCGCGCCACTGATGACGGTCATGGTTTCCTTTTTACTGGTGCCGAATTCATATTCACCCGGACTGATCACGCCCACAGTGGCGGGCAGGGTGGAAGTCTGAAAGGCGATGGATTTGGCCTTTCCATCAAAGTATTCGTTCACTTTCAACATGAAAGCATCTCCTCATAATCGGTGGGCGCACTATACGCGAAATCAGTTTGCCGCGTTGTGAAAAATAACCGCGGCAAAGGCGAGAAAGGCGAAGCCTAGCGGTCTTCGGGGGGCTCGGATTCAGGCGGGGGGGTTACGCTCTCCGGGCTGCCTTCGTAGCCACTGCTGAGCTTGTGTGTCTCGGCATCGTAGTTTTCCCGGAGCTCATCCTTGACGGTGCCGTCCCAGAGAGTGGTACCGGTAAAGTAACCGGCACGCCCGATAACGTGGGCCGCTATGGGGGAGGTGATCAGGATAAACACCACAATCGCAAAAGCCCTGGCGAACACGATACTGTCGAGGAAAAAGAATGCCACACCGCCCATGATGAACATGGCGCCCATGGCGCCGGCCTTGGTCGATGCATGCATGCGCGTGGGGAGGTCCGGGAGCCGAAGGATTCCAATGGCTGCAAGCAGCATGAAGGCAGCGCCGGCGATCAGCAGTATCGATACGATGATGTCAGTCATTTCTGCGTCCCCCTCGCTCCAGGAAGCGGGCAAAACCGATGGCCGCCAGGAACGCCGTGAGGGCGATAACAATGGCGACATCCAGCAGGCTGGACACACCGGTGTCGATAGCATGAACGCCCACGTAGCCCACCACGATGGACGCCACCAGCTCAAGGGCAACAACCCTGTCAGGCAGCGACGGCCCCCTGGTCAGGCGAATGAACGCAAACAGCAGCGCCAACGAAAGCATGAAATAGACAATGTTGATAACAAACGGAATCACGTGTTGGCTCCTCAGCGCAAGATCTTCAGGATTCGGCGCTCAAGTTCCCTGAGGTCCTGTCGCAACTGTTCTTCATCCTGGAGAAACATTGCGTGTATGAAAAGCACCTGGCGGTCGTCGGACACGTCCAGGCTCAATGTGCCCGGCGTCAGCGAGATCACGCTGCTCAGGAACATGATCTCCACATCAGTGTGTGCTTCAAGGCGAAAGGCGATTACCCCCGGTTTCATATACCAGACCGGGGTGGCAACGTCATAGGCGACGCGGAAATTGGCTTTCACCAGTTCTTTCACGAAGAACACCAGAAACGCCACCACACGGGGGATACGTCTTGAATACCCCTTGAGCACCGGTACCTGCCTTTGCAGGACCATCAGCGCCAGATACGCAAAGAAGAACCCGGCCAGGAAATTCATTGCCGAGAAGTTGCCGCTGAGGGCCACCCAGGCAAGCGCCAGCATGATGTTCCAGAAGAAACCGATCATTGTTGCGCACCTCCCAGAACGGCTTCTATGTACAGTTCAGGAGTCATTAACTGGTCGGCCGCCATCT
>JAWWAM010000193.1:0-5832 GCA_033721715.1 Marinobacter sp. | reverse complement strand
ATCGACACAGCGAGTGACGTGGACTCCATTGGTGGCCATTTCCTGGAGCTGCTCCACGGCAAGAAGCCCAACGAACTGCACGAGCGGGTTATGAACGTATCGTTGATCCTCTATGCCGAGCATGAGTTCAACGCCTCCACCTTCTCCGCCCGGGTGTGTGCCTCCACGCTTTCTGATATTCACAGCTGTGTAACCGGTGCCATTGGCACCTTGCGAGGTCCGCTCCACGGCGGTGCCAACGAAGCAGCCATGGCATTGATCCAGAAATTCCAGACCCCGGACGAAGCCGAGAAGGGCCTGCTGGGTATGCTGGAACGTAAGGAAAAGATCATGGGCTTCGGCCACGCTGTTTATAGTGAGTCCGACCCGCGCAACGCCATCATCAAGACGTGGTCCGAGAAGCTCGCGAATGAAGTGGGGGACACTGTGCTTTACCCGGTGTCGGTTCGCTGCGAAGAAGTCATGTGGCGCGAGAAGAAACTCTTCTGCAATGCCGACTTCTTCCACGCCTCTGCCTATCACTTCATGGGTATTCCCACCGAACTGTTCACCCCGATCTTCGTGATGTCCCGGGTCTCCGGCTGGACAGCCCACGTCAAAGAACAGCGTGAAAACAACCGCATTATCCGCCCCAGTGCCGACTACAACGGCCCGGCCCATGCGCAGTGGGTGCCGATTGAGGAGCGAGCATGAATACTGATTACCGCAAACCCCTTCCGGGCACGGACCTGGACTACTTCGACACCCGCCAGGCTGTGGAAGACATCCAGGCGGGCGCCTATGACAAACTCCCTTACACCTCGAAAATTCTGGCGGAGCAGCTGGTTCGCCGTTGCGACTCGAATGTGCTGACGGACTCCCTGAAGCAGCTTATTGAGCGCAAGCGCGACCTGGATTTCCCCTGGTACCCGGCGCGTGTGGTCTGCCATGACATCCTGGGCCAGACTGCCCTGGTGGACCTGGCTGGCCTGCGTGACGCCATCAAGGAGAAGGGGGGAGATCCCGCGAAGGTCAATCCGGTGGTTCCCACCCAGCTGATTGTGGACCATTCCCTGGCCGTTGAACACGCAGGCTTCGAGAAAGACGCCTTCGAGAAAAACCGTGCGGTTGAAGACCGTCGCAACGACGACCGGTTCCATTTCATCAATTGGACCAAAACAGCGTTCAAGAACGTGGATGTAATCCCTCCGGGCAACGGCATCATGCACCAGATCAACCTGGAGAAAATGTCTCCGGTGATTCAGAGCCGCCCGGACGGAGAGGGCAAACATATTGCCTTCCCGGACACCTGCGTAGGCACCGACAGCCACACTCCGATGGTCGATGCCCTGGGCGTGATCTCCGTGGGCGTTGGCGGGCTGGAAGCCGAGAGTGTGATGCTGGGCCGTGCCTCCATGATGCGACTGCCGGACATCGTCGGTGTTGAGCTGACGGGCAAACTGCAGTCGGGCATTACCAGTACCGATATGGTTCTGGCCATCACTGAATTCCTTCGCAAGGAAAGGGTGGTGGGTGCCTATCTGGAATTCTACGGCGAAGGCGCTGACAGCCTGAGCGTGGGTGACCGGGCCACCATTTCCAACATGACACCGGAATACGGCGCCACGGCTGCCATGTTCTACATCGACGGCCAGACCATCGATTACCTGAAGTTGACCGGGCGCGAAGATGATCAGGTTGCCCTGGTGGAAAGGTACGCCAAAGAAACCGGCCTGTGGGCCGACAGCATGAAAAACGCCGAATACGAACGTGTGCTGAAGTTTGATCTGTCGAAGGTCAATCGCACTCTGGCCGGCCCATCCAACCCCCACGCCCACCTGCCGACTTCCGAACTGGCGGCACGCGGTATTGCCGGTAAGTGGGAGCAGGAAGAGGGTAAAATGCCGGACGGTGCATGCATCATTGCTGCCATCACCAGCTGTACCAACACCAGCAACCCCCGCAACATGGTGGCGGCGGGCCTGATTGCCCGCAATGCCAACAAGCTTGGCCTGACGCGGAAGCCCTGGGTGAAAACCTCCCTGGCGCCGGGCTCTAAAACCGTGAAGATGTATCTCGAAGAAGCCAACCTGATGTCCGAGCTGGAAGAACTCGGCTTCGGCGTGGTGGCGTTCGCCTGTACTACCTGTAACGGCATGAGCGGCGCGCTGGACCCGAAAATCCAGAAGGAAATCATCGAGCGGGATCTGTATTCCACCGCCGTGCTTTCCGGTAACCGCAATTTTGACGGCCGTATCCATCCCTATGCCAAGCAGGCGTTCCTGGCCTCACCGCCACTGGTGGTGGCCTATGCTATTGCTGGCACTATTCGCTTCGACATTGAAAAAGATGCATTGGGGTACGACAAAGACGGCAACCCCGTCACCCTGAAGGACATCTGGCCGGACGATGCGGAGATCGACGCCATCGTAAAGGCCAGCGTGAAGCCGGAGCAGTTCCGCAGCACCTACATTCCGATGTTCGACATCACCCGGGATGCCCAGGCCAACACCAATCCGAACTACGACTGGCGCCCCCAGAGCACGTATATCCGCCGCCCGCCGTACTGGGAAGGCGGTATGGTTGGAGAGAAAACCCTCAAGGGAATGCGCCCGCTGGCGGTTTTGCCAGACAACATCACCACGGATCACCTGTCGCCGTCCAACGCCATACTGATGGATAGCGCAGCCGGTGAATACTTGCACAAAATGGGCGTGCCAGAGGAAGACTTCAACTCCTACGCCACCCACCGTGGCGATCACCTGACCGCCCAACGCGCCACCTTTGCCAACCCGAAACTATTCAATGAAATGGTGCGGGATGAAAACGGCAACGTGAAGCAGGGCTCGTTGGCAAGGATCGAACCGGAAGGCAAAGTCACCCGCATGTGGGAAGCCATTGAAACCTACATGGAGCGCAAGCAGCCGTTGATCATTATTGCCGGCGCTGACTACGGCCAGGGCTCCTCCCGCGACTGGGCCGCCAAGGGTGTTGCTCTGGCTGGCGTGGAGGCCATCGTGGCTGAAGGCTTTGAGCGTATTCACCGTACCAACCTGGTGGGCATGGGTGTGATGCCGTTACAATTCGAGGAAGGCACCACTCGCAAAACCCTCGCCATTGACGGCACCGAAACCTACGACGTGGAGGGTACAGCTGCCCCCCGCGCCGAACTCACCCTGGTCATCCACCGCAAAAACGGCAGCACCGAGCGTGTGCCCGTAATTTGTCGGCTGGATACCGCAGAGGAGGTGTCCATCTACAGCGCCGGCGGGGTATTACAGCGCTTTGCCGAGGATTTCCTTCAGTCGGAGGGGGCGGCGTGACCTATACACCCCAAACCAGGATACCCGCCACCTACATGCGTGGCGGCACATCAAAAGGTGTCTTTTTCCGCCTGCAAGACCTGCCGGAGGCAGCACAAGTCCCGGGCGAAACCCGGGACAAGCTCCTGCTTCGGGTCATCGGCAGCCCGGACCCATACCAGAAGCAGATCGACGGCATGGGCGGAGCCACGTCCAGTACCAGCAAAGCCGTTATCCTGGCAGCGCCTACACAGCCGGATCACGATGTGGATTATCTGTTCGGCCAGGTATCCATCGACAAGCCCTTCGTCGACTGGAGTGGTAATTGTGGCAACCTGACCGCTGCGGTAGGCGCTTTTGCCATTAATGGTGGCTTCGTGGACAGGGATCGGATTCCCGAAAACGGAACCGCCATTGTTCGGATATGGCAGGCCAACATCCGGAAGACCATCGTTGCCCGCATTCCTGTCACCAACGGTGAAGTGCAGGAAACCGGTGATTTTGAACTGGACGGTGTTACTTTCCCTGCTGCTGAGGTGCAGGTGGAATTCATGGACCCCGCTGACGGAGAAGGCGCCATGTTCCCCACCGGCAATCTGGTGGATAACCTGGAGGTGCCCGGCATAGGAACCCTCAAGGCCACCATGATCAACGCCGGTATACCCACCATCTTCCTGAATGCGGAAGACATCGGGTACACGGGCACAGAGTTGCAGGACGCCATCAATAGTGACCCGGAAGCCCTGGCGATGTTCGAAACCATCCGCGCTCACGGCGCTGTCAAGATGGGCTTGATCCAGCAGGTGGAAGAAGCCGCCAACCGCCAACACACCCCCAAGGTCGCATTCGTGGCCAAGCCCTCGGAATACGTCACCTCAAGTGGCAAAACCATCGGGGCTGGGGATGTTGACGTTCTTGTGCGTGCTCTCTCCATGGGCAAGCTTCACCACGCCATGATGGGTACAGCCGCTGTCGCCATTGCTACGGCTGCAGCTGTTCCGGGAACGCTGGTGAACCAGGCAGCCGGTGGTGGTGACCGGACATCAGTAACCTTCGGCCACCCTTCCGGCACCTTGCAGGTAGGGGCGGAAGCCGCCCAGGTAAACGGCCAGTGGACGGCCACAAAGGCGATTATGAGCCGGAGTGCCCGTGTACTCATGGAAGGCTGGGTGAGGGTCCCTTTGTAACTAATTGTGACGTTGTGTGCGACATGTTTCACGATTCTGAAATAGAGCGCTTGTAAGCCTTTTTAAGAAAAGGGATAAACGCTTAAATTTCAAAGGAATGTGAACATGCCGCAACCATATGGTTTTTTTTGCCTGCCTGCGACCATAATGACACTGTCTCTCGTATTAACCGGATGTGGCGAAGGAAGCTCCTCGTCAGGGAGCTCCGCCGCATCCGGGCCTGATTCTACGGGGGAGAGATCCCTGCCAGATATGGATGGCTCGCTTGCCTACGATTTTTCGTTACGAGGCACCGAAGATAACCCCAGAGTTTACCGCCGCAATCTACAGTCCCGGTCCCTGGGGGTTGTTCAGTCAGACGACAGCGTAGGCGGCCAGGTATTTGCTGGCGGCGTCTATGCGGATGATTTATTCGCTCCCGCGGTCGTAACGGCCAGCCCTGATGCAGTATCAATTCACAGCCGTGTCACCGGGGAAAGCGCTGAATTATGGGACCTGGGGAAAGGGCAGGAACCATGTTCCGTGCGAGGTTTTGCAAATAGTGATCTTGCCAGCGGGCTAGTCTATGTGGAGATGTCCGGCGGAAACCTTACTTGTGACGCCTCTGTCGATTCTGACGATAATACATACTGGCTGGAGTTCGGGAACGGAAAGGTCGACCGCTGGGAGGCGCACGGGAAATCGACTTATTCCCATGTCTACTTCAATGGCGAAGGCAATATCGACTTCATTGCCGCCCATAACCATGCGGATAAGACGGTTACCCTTTACGATGAATCCGGCCGGGTATCGCAGCGCCTTGAAGGAAGCACAAGGAAGCCGGAAATCTATCCCATGGCAGCGCCTGGCCTGACTCGTGACGACACCTATGTTGGTGTTTTGAATGATGATCGGTTTCTCGCTACAACGGTCTCGATGTTAGTGAACTCGGGGCTTGCCGGGGCGAAGCCACTGCTGACCGGGCTTTCTGGCAACGCAAGGCTGGCGTCCCGGTCCCTTATTGAGGACGATCGATATGCCGTTATCGACGATGGCGGTGTGCTTCACAAGGTCGACCAGATCAACCGGTCTGCTTCCGTTCTGGCTGATTTTTCAGATAAATACGACAATGGCTGGGTGATCGATGAGGTTTTTCTCGTGGGTCGCAAGGCTATTGTCCTGTCTTCCATCTACCACGATGTTGACCGGCTTGTCTCCACGAGTGAAGCCCATAGCATTGACCTTGCCTCCGGTGAGGTCACTCTGCTTCTAGCCGAAGATTCTGCGTTCAGGGCCGCTCGCACAGACTCCCTGCTTTTCATCAACTACCTAAACTCAGAGTTGCGGTACAGAACCCTGATGATTCAGGAGGCCGCGGAGCCGCT
>JAWWAM010000192.1:0-5837 GCA_033721715.1 Marinobacter sp. | reverse complement strand
CTGGCAGTGGAGCGATGCGTTGAACAATTATGAAGAGGTTTTGGTGGCGTTGCGCCGGGTGATACGAGCAACTGACCTGCATTCCAAACGACTGAGCAAAAATGCGGGGCTGACTGGCCCGCAGCTGTTGATCATGCGCAGTATCCGCGACCTGGGTGAGGTGACTATTGGCACCATTGCCGACAAGGTCAGTCTCAGCCAGGCTACGGTGACTACGATTCTGGACCGGCTGGAGCATCGCAAGCTGGTCTATCGCGTTCGCAGTACCCAGGACAAGCGCAAGGTCCACGCTCACCTGACGGAGGAGGGCGCCGACATCCTCGCACGTGCGCCGCAGCCGTTGCAGGAGGATTTCATCAAGAAGTTCCAGAACCTCGCGGAATGGGAGCAGACGATGATTCTGGCGTCGCTTCAGCGGGTGGCCAATATGATGGATGCCGATGACATTGATGCGTCACCGGTGCTGGATGTCGGGCCGGTGCTTCGTGAGGATGGGTGGAAGGCCAAGGCTTGAGCTAGGGGCGGGCCCCGGGACCGATTCCGGCTTTGCGGGTGGCACCGGCAAAGCCGGAATCAATTAGTGCACTGACGCGCCCTTCTTAGGCTTATTCCCGAAACACACCTGAAACACATCGCTGTAATGCTTGGCGAAATTCACCGTCAGCCCCTCCTTCAGGTATTGCGGCAACTCCTCATAATCGCCCCGGTTTGCCTCCGGCAGGATCAAGTTGCCGATTTTCTGGCGCCTTGCCGCAATGACTTTCTCACGGATGCCGCCGACTGGAAGTACCTGGCCGGTGAGGGTCAGTTCACCGGTCATGGCGAGATTCTGCTGGGGCGCTTCCTTACGGGCTATGGACAGCAACGCGGTGGCCATGGTGACGCCGGCGCTGGGGCCGTCCTTCGGAGTGGCCCCTTCGGGCACGTGCAGATGCACGAAAGACTTGTCGAAGAAAGTCGGGTCGCCTTTGAATCGCTTGAGGTTTGAAGATACATAGCTGTAGGCGATTTCGGCCGATTCTTTCATCACTTCGCCCAGCTGCCCGGTGAGTTTGAAGCCGCGTTGGGTGCTGTGAATACGTGAAGCTTCGATGCTCAGGGTAGCGCCGCCCATGGCGGTCCAGGCCAGGCCGGTCACCACGCCAGTGCCTTTCAGGGATTTTTCCTTGCGGAATGCCGGTTGCCCCAGGTAGGTCTGCAGGTCTGAAACGCCCACCTTCACAGGTTTCTCCGGGTTTTCCAGCAACCGCACAATGCCCTTGCGGATCACCTTGTGCAGCAGCTTCTCGAGGCCGCGCACGCCGGCTTCCCGGGCGTAACCTTCAATGATCTGTTTGATGGCGGCATCGGTGATGTTCATCTGCTTTTTGAGCAAACCGGCCCGCTTCAACAGCCTCGGCATCAGGTAATGCTTGGCAATGGCGAGCTTTTCCTCGGCGATATAACCGGACAGGCGGATGACATCCATGCGATCCAGCAGGGGCCGGGGAATAGTGTCCAGCTGGTTGGCGGTGCAGATGAACAGAACCTTCGACAGGTCCATACGCACGTCCAGGTAGTGATCCAGGAATTCCCGGTTCTGTTCCGGGTCCAGGGTTTCCAGCAGTGCAGAGGCGGGGTCGCCCTGGAAGGAGGCGCCAATCTTGTCGATTTCGTCCAGCATGATCACCGGGTTGGACACTTTCGAGTCTTTGAGGGCCTGCACGAACTTGCCGGGCATGGCGCCGATGTAGGTGCGGCGGTGGCCCTTGATTTCGGCTTCGTCACGCATACCACCCACGCTGAAGCGGTAGAACTTGCGGCCGAGGGCGTCGGCTACGGAATGACCGATTGACGTTTTGCCCACGCCGGGCGGGCCTACAAGAAGAAGGATGGAGCCACTGACTTCACCCTTGAAGGTGCCTTCGGCCAGGAATTCGACGATACGGTCTTTTACGTCATCCAGGCCGTCATGATCGCGGTCGAGAATACGCCGGGCTTCGGCCAGGTCAAAGTGATCTTCCGAGGTCAGGCCCCAGGGCACCTGTGTGAGCCAGTCCAGATAGTTGCGGGTAACGCCGTATTCCGGCGAGCCCTGTTCCAGTACCTGGAGCTTCTGTAGCTCATCGTCAAAGCGCTCCTGCACCTGCTCCGGCGGGTTGAGCTTTTCCATACGCTCGCGGAAACGCTCGGCATCGGCGGTCTTGTCGTCCTTGGCCATGCCCAGTTCGCGCTGGATGACCTTGAGTTGCTCCTTCAGGAAGAACTCCCGTTGATGCTTCTGGACCTTCTCGTTCACTTCCTCGCTGATTTCACTTTGCAGGCGCGCGACTTCCTGCTCTTTCGCCATCAGCAACAGCACTTTTTCCATGCGCCGCAGCAGGGGAACGGTGTTGAGTACTTCCTGCAGTTCATGCCCGGGGGCGCTGGTCATGGAGGCGCCAAAGTCCGCCAGAGGCGAGCTGTCGTCCGGCCCGAACCGGGACAGGTACTGCTTCACTTCCTCGCCGTAGAGCGGGTTGGTCCGCAGCAGTTCCTTGATGGAGCTGATGATGGCCAGGGTATAGGCTTTCAGTTCGTCGGCCGCTTCCTCCGGCTCTTCCGGGTATTCCACTTCCACCAGGTAGGGCGGCCGGCGGCGGAGCCACTGGGTAATACGGAAGCGCTGCAGGCCCTGGGCAATAAACTGGACTTTACCGTTTTCCCCCTGAGCATGATGGACCCGCACAGCACAGCCGACGGTTTCCAGTTCTTCGCTGCCGGGGATGCCCTGCTCGAGGTCGGTGTCTTCCACAAAGCAGATGCCCAGCACCTTGTGATCGGTTTCACCCACGCGTTTGAGCGTTTCCTGCCAGGGGTTCTGGTTCACCACGATCGGCTGCACCTGGGCCGGGAAAAACGGCCGGTTAGAGACAGGCAGAACGTACATGCGCCGCGGCATATGCTGTTTCGGCAACACCAGGCTTTTGCTGTTCTCGTCCTTGCCGATGTACTCAGTCAGGTCTTCTTCGGGGGCTTCAAAAGAGTCGTTGCGGTTGTCGTCGTTCATACCGTGCAAGCATCCTCCGGGAATGTGAATCCTGGGAGCTGCGCTCCCGGGCCTAAAGCCTATGTAGCGGCGCCAGTGATTATTTCAAGGCAGATGGCGGTATTCGCCGAAATCAGGCCGGGGGAGGCGCAGCCTTGAATTTCCGCTCTCAGCCCCCACAACCATCAACAATCCGTTTACGACATTTCAGGAAACTATTTCCGGAAAACCAATTTCAGGGGCCACTCATGAGCAACTCGCCGTACATATTCGAAGCCACCATGGACAACTTCCAGCAGGATGTAATGGAAGCCTCGTCCAGAACGCCGATACTGATTGATGTATGGGCGGAGTGGTGCGCTCCCTGCAGGCAGTTGATGCCACTGCTGGAAAAACTGGCGGATGAGTATCGGGGTGGTTTCATGCTGGCCAAAGTGAACGCTGATGAGCAGGAACAGCTGACGGGCAGCCTGGGCGTGCGGAGCCTGCCCACGGTGATACTGGTCAAAGACGGCCAGGCGGTCGATGGCTTCAACGGTGCGCTGCCGGAAAGCGAGATTCGCAAGGTTCTGGACAAACACATCGAGATACCGGAAGACGAGGAAGCCCCCTACGACAAGGCGCATCGCCTTTGGGAAGAAGGCGATGTGGAGGCCGCGCTGGCTGTTCTCACGGAGATGAACCGGAACAACCCTGAAGATCTGAAAGTGCTCATAGATCTGGCTCAGCTCAAGGCAGAGCTGGGCGACCTGGAAACGGCCGAACAGGTTCTGGAAAGCCTTCCGCCAGAAGAAAAAATGCAGCACCAGGCCAAACAACTGGCGGCCCGCATCAAGTTTCTCAAGGCGTCGGCCGAACTGCCCCCCGTTCATGAGCTGGAGGATGCACTGGATAAAGACCCGAAAGATCCCAACGCGCTGCATCTGCTGGCGCTGCATCACATCCTTCAGGAAAATAATGCCGAAGCCATGGAGCTGCTAATTCGCCTGATGCAGGTGGATAGCAAGTACAAGGACGAAGTGGCGAAAACCACGTTGATCGAACTATTCGACAAGCTGGGCAACAATAACCCGGACGTGCGCACCTATCGGCGCAAGCTGTACACGTTGATGCACTAGTAGGTCGGGTAGAGCCAAGGGCGAAGCCGACGGATACTCTACAAAAAGAAACGGCCCCGAGCAGGGGCCGTTTGGCAAAAAAAGGCGGCTGTTAGCCGTTCCCTTTCTTCATTTCCTCATACTCATCCTCAAAGAAGAACTTCTCTTCCCCAAGGGCTGGCTCCAGCTCGTGCAACCAGGTAGCGGTTTCGCTGTATTTGGCGAAGAACGGGCGCTGTACCCAATCCGGGTTGCGCGCCTGAATAAACCGGAGCACGAAGACTTTCTCGCCGTTGATCTCGGTGATGCCCTGCACCTCTACCTTGCCGGGGCCGGCACTCATTGAGGGGCCGCGTGCGGTGCGGGCCAGGCCGGAAACCTGCTTCATGGCCTCACGGTAGATGCGGAAGGCTTCCACCAGGGGCACTTCAAAGTAGTTCTTGGCGCCGGTGTCCCGTTCCACGAACATGTAGTAGGGAATGATGCCCAGCTGCACTTCCTTGTTCCACAGCTTCGCCCAGTCATCAGCATTGTCATTCACATGCTTGATCAGCGGGCCTTGGGCCCGGATTTCGGCACCGGTAGCGCGCAGGCGGCGGATAGCCTCTTCCGCGATGTCGGTGGTGATTTCCTGCCAGTGGTTATAGTGGGCCATGATGGCCACGTGCTTGCCGGCATCTACCAGTCGGGCGAACAGGTCGATCAGCTCGTCCGCGTCCTTGTCCGTTACAAAACGGTATGGCCAGAAGGTGAGAGCCTTGGTGCCGATGCGGATGGTCTGGATGTGGTCGAACTCCGGCTGCAGCAAAGGCTCCAGGTACTGAACCAGGTTCTTGGTCTTCATTACCATGGGGTCGCCGCCGGTAACCAGCAGGTCGCTCACTTCTGTGTGCTCCTGCAGGTAGCCGTGAAGCTTATCGGCCTCGGTGCTGGCCATCTTCAGGTCTTTATCACCGACGAACTGCGCCCAGCGAAAGCAGAAGGTGCAGTAGGAGTGACACGTCTGGCCCTGGGCCGGGAAGAACAGTACGGTTTCACGGTATTTGTGCTGTACACCGTCCAGAACCTCACCATTGAGTTCCGGCATGTTCATTTCCATCTGGCCGGCGGGATGCGGGTTCAGTTCGTCGCGAATTTCCTTCGCCACCGCCTGGATTTCTTTCTTCTCGGCGCCTTCCCGATGCATTTTTGCCATGCGCTCGTAATGCTCGTCCTTCAGCATGCCTTTCTGGGGAAACACCAACTGATAGATCGGGTCGTTGGGTACCTTGTTCCAGTTGATCAGTTCGTTGATGACATATTCGTTGACACGGAAGGGCAGCACGCTGGCTACCACTTTCATCTCGAACAGGGTCTCTTCGGGGAGATTCTGGATAATGTCGATCTTGTCGAGCTGGCGGTCCGTGTAGACCTTGAAGCGCCGCTCTTCGAACTCGGCAGTCGGGATGCGGTTCGGGAACGTGACGATGGAGTTCATAGATCGCCCTCTTTGGTTATGCGCCAAATTCAGGAGGGTGGAGTTCGCCACCGCTCCGCTGGTTAAAAAACGGGCAGGCGAGTATACATAAATCCAAAAGCATTTTCAGGTCTAATTAAAAATGGCGTGCCGTGGCGGTCCGGAGGTGCAGTAAACGGTTGAATATTAAATAAAAAGGTATCGTTAATTGGGGAAGTGTCGAGAATCTAAGGTTATTTTTCTTTTAGCACGTTAAGGTTTTGCTTGCCGTAGGAAT
>JAWWAM010000191.1:0-5840 GCA_033721715.1 Marinobacter sp. | reverse complement strand
GTCGCGAAGCTTCCGCTGTCAGCAGCGCTTAAACGTCTTGTTGGTGAAGGCGCGATCAACCTGGCACTGAATGCCGGTGATGATTATGAGTTGTGCATCACCATCAGCCCGAGCGCCTGGGAGACTCTGCCGGAAGACACTTGCAGCCGGCTGACCATCATTGGTGAAGTGAACTCCGGACACGGTCTGGTCTTAAACAGCAATGGTCAGTCTCTGATCCCCGGGGCCGGTGGCTATGATCATTTCATGACGTGACCTGTGAGCAGCGACAAGCCAGTCATTGTCAGAACAATTACTCAATCGGGAATGGAGTCCCGCTTAGTGAATCTGCTGTTCTTCCGGCAGTAGTCGCACAACATGCAAAAAACGTCTCAAGCCGGTCTCAGCGCGTTGGCGGGAAGCGAAGGGGCCACTGTCAAATCCCTCGCGGGTGGTGAAATACCACTTGCTTCCGACGCAGAAGAATCGACTGCTTCGGAACGGTGCGGGGCCGTTTTCTCCGGACCGACGTTGGGTATCCATGTTTTCTCCTGAGCCCTTTATCGTTTTTCTGGTGACGGGCAGTGGAATGTTTTGTTGGCCGATTGCTTAAAATTAAATCAATTCCTGCCGAATTCAACATTTTTTTACAATTATCGGTCCGGCATGGCGCTGTCTACGTAATCGAAATGTCATCGGGTTGTTGTAAACAGGCGGTATGTCTTGCTCTTGGCATTGCCACTCTTCAAAATGCCTTTCAACCACAAGTGACCACCCGCCGGGTACTAACGGTGTATTGCACAAGGATATAGTATGAGTATCTATCACGTTTTGGCCATTTTCAAGAAAGCGAGCTACTTCCTCGCAGCCTTATCTGCAGTGGTTGTTCTTTCCGGATGCAGCTCCACCATGGGCAATGTCAAGACCTGGGAAGGCGACGCCGATGAATCCCGTACGGCTGTGCTCAAGGCACCCGCCGAGATCAAGGTGCAGCAGGTTAATGGTCGTAGCCAGACCAACTTCCTTATGGACGATCTGGCGCTGGATTTTGATTTGCTTGCGGGTGAAAACCGCGTTGTATTCACCTACAAAACCATCTGGGCAAAAAGCGGGGTTGTCCGCAACGGCGAGTCCAAGGTGCATGTTATTGAAACCGCTCCTCAGGTAGTGACCATTGATGCCAAACCCGGTGAAACCTACCGTTTCGATTTTCAGCCCCCTGCGACCAGGCAGGAAGCAGAGGCTTTTGCTGGTGATTTTTCCGCTGACATAGTGAATGCCTCCAGTGAGGTGGTTGCCACCGCAAGCGCGTGGGATGGCCGTTCAGGGCAATCCGCAGTGGCCCGGGCCCCTGTCGGCTCAGGCGGGGGCGACTCCGGTAGTACAGGCAGTGCGGAAGGCGAAGGCACACTGGAAGAGCTCAAGACGCTCTGGCGGGAAGCCACTGAGGAAGAGCGGCGTACCTTCCTGCGCTGGGCGTTCGAGTAACGCAGTGGGGTGGTTCTGACGCCACCCCTGATTTCCCGGCCTGGGGTCAATGCCGAAAGCGTTTGAACACCTTTCTCAAGGCACCTTCCATGAGGGTGAGCGCCTCATCCGTCAAGGTCTTATGGTTATCCGCATGGTAGTCCGGTTCCTCGCTCTCCGGTGCGAGGACCGTTGCCGCCTTTTCTATGGCTGACAGACTGTCCTCAAGCAGTCCTGTCAGCGAGTCGCCGTCGGCTACCACATCCGGGCACAGGGTGAAATTCACGGTGAGGCTGCCCTGGTAACTGACTGCCACGATAACCAGTCCCAGGCTGTCAAAAAGAGGTGCGGAGTTGAACTGCCGGACCAGTCGGGCCCCCTGAAGGTATAGGGGAACCTGCGGCCCGGGTACGTTGGTGATCGGCAGATTGAAGACCGGCTGGTACCTCTGGGCGATCTGCAGCTCGGAATAAAGCCGGGCCGAGAGGGCCAGCATCGTGGAAGGCAACAGTTCTGTCAGGCGATCTGCCGCAATGGCCTCCCGGTAGGGCTCGGATTCCACTGCATTCCAGTGGATGCGGTGAATCCGTTTTGCCGGATCCGGCTCATTGGTTGCCAGATCCAGCAGCATGGCAGACATCTGATTTCCGGTGGCTTTGCGCAGGCTGCTGGAGCGAACCGAGATCGGCGTCATGGCTACCAGGGAACGGTCCGTTTCCACATCATGGTTCGCCATATAGCGACGCAGGGTCTCAGCGCAAAGCCCCAGAACCACATCGTTTAATGTCACATTGCCCAGTGTTGCCTTGATGGCCTTGAGCCGGGAGAGGTCCAGGCTGGTGGAGATGATCTGGCGGTTTGCGGTGATCTGTCGGTTAAACGGGCTATGGGGGGCGGAAAATAACGGAAAGGGTAACGGCAGTTTCCGCATCTGTTTCTGGATGAGTCCCCGGGCTGTTGCCTCTGCCGCATTGACGGCCAGGGAAGTCACCTGCAAGGGCTTACGCAGCAGGTTGGCGCCGGCCTGAAGTACCACCCGTTCTTCCGACGGTTGCGGCCTCGGGTTCCATGGCCGTGGTGCTTCAATGGTACGGGCGTGCGGTGTGTACTCCAGTAACTTGCCAATGATTTCCTCGCCGCTGAAGGCATCAATGGCCGCATGGTGGAGTTTTACGATCAGCGCGAAACTCCTGCTGTCGGGGTCGTTGTCGTCGAGCTGAAAGCCGTCGACGAAGGTAATATGCCACAGAGGGCGATCTCTCTTTAGGGGTTCCTCAAGAATTCGGGAGGCCAATCCCATCAGGCTGCCCAGCTGGCCATGGTCACCAAGGTTAACGTAGGCAAGGTGCCGTTCAATACTGAAATTCGGATCATCAATCCAGTAGGGACGCCCAAGCCTCAGGGGGATCTCCTTGAGGCGTTGACGGAACAGTGGCACCACATGGAGACGGCTGCGCAGGTAGGCAACGAAGGTGCTGAAGGCCAGTGGTTTCTCGCGCTCCCGGGCATCAAAAAGATAGATGCCGCCAATATGCATGGGGGCGGTTTCTGATTCCAGGTAGAGGAATGAGGCATCCAGCTCCGACAACTGCCGCATGGTTTGAGCTCCGTTCACAGGTTCTTGCGTCGGGGCAGTATAAACGAATGAGGAGGTTATCCGTTGGCCATTTTGCCTGTGTAATGTCGGTCCCCTCGGCCAGCAACCCGGATTCAGCCCTCCAGCCAGGCTGCAATGGCGGGTGACTTGCCCAGCTTTTCCCAGAACCACATCAACGCCTTGCCCTGATCCTCCGAGTGCCTTGCGAGGTGGAGCATAATGGGTTGCCGGGGCTCGTGTACGTCCAGTGCAATCAGCGAGCCATTGGCCAGGTGGTTGCGTACGCGAGCTTCAGGTAACCAGCCCACGGCCAGCCCCGCCTGCTGGACAGCGATTTTCTGGTCAATGTTGGCGACGGTAATAGTTCTCTGGCGCCGGAATATACCCGCGTGGCCCGGTGGCAATGACCGAGAGGTGTCGGCGGCCACGGCCGCGGGGAAGGGGGCAATATCTTCCTCTCTCAGGGGTTGTGTGGCCGTTGCCAAGGGGTGGTCCGGCGCGATGGCGTAGACAAACCGCATTTCTCCGAGGGGCGTGGTGGTAAACGAACCGGCTGGTTTGCTGATCTGGTCCGCGCCTACGACAAGGTCCACCCGCCGGCTTTGCAATGCATCCCAGGAGCCGGCAAAGACTTCTTCCACCAGCTGCACTTCCACCGGCACGCCGAGTTCGTAAAATTCTTTAACCGCGGGGAACAGGCATTCGGCCGGAAGCAGGGAGTTGAAGCCGATGCGCAGGCGGGTTTCCCAGCCCTGTGCGACCTGGCGGGTGGTATGGGCCAGGTTTTCGGCAGCTTCCAGCAGGGTGCGACCTTCTTCCAACAGGTAGCGACCCGCCGGGGTGAGTGCCGCGCGGTGTCCGGTGCGGTCGAAGATGGCAACGTTGAGATCTTCTTCGAGCTTCTGGACGGTATAGCTTATGGCAGAGGGCACGCGGAAGAGCTCGTTGGCCGCGCCGGCGAAGCTGCCTTTGCGGTCAATGGCATCAAGGACCTTGAGGGCGTCTATGGTGATGGCTGTATGCATGTTCGAATTATCTGATTGTGTTGGCCAGAATTGATTGTTTGAGAGCGTAGCAGGGTGGCCGGTATTCTTCCTTTAATTTCTTGCGATCGCCAACTGAATTTTAAGGGGAGGATTTATGGGGCTTTTGGTTGACGGTAAATGGCACGATCAGTGGTACGACACTTCGAAAACCGGTGGCAAGTTCGAACGTGAGGCTGCGCGGTTCCGCAACTGGGTGACGGCGGATGGATCGCCCGGGCCTGAGGGCGAGGGTGGATTCCCGGCAGAGTCGGGGCGCTATCATCTGTATGTCTCCATGGCCTGTCCCTGGGCGCATCGGACGTTGATTTTCCGGGCTTTGAAGGGGCTGGATAAGCATATATCAGTGTCGGTGGTGCATCCGGATATGGTGGAGAACGGCTGGGAGTTCCGGCCCGATGAGGCTGCGCACCGGGACGATGTGAACGGAAAGCGTTTTCTGTACGAGGTGTATCTGAAGGCGGCGCCGGATTATTCCGGACGGGTCACGGTACCGACGCTGTGGGATAAGGAGAGGAAGACGATTGTCAGTAATGAGTCTGCGGAGATTATCAGGATGTTCAATTCGGCTTTTGATGGGCTGGAAGGTGTTCGCAGTGATCTGGATTTCTATCCGGAAGCGTTGCACCGCGAGATTGCCAAAGTGAACGACCGTGTTTACCACACGGTGAATAACGGCGTGTATAAGGCAGGCTTCGCGACCGCCCAGGATAAGTACGAAGAGGCCTACGAGGCGTTATTCGGTTCACTCGACTGGCTGGAGGAGCGCCTGTCAGGGCAGCGTTATCTGGCGGGAAATCGGCTGACGGAGGCGGACTGGCGGTTGTTTACGACACTGATTCGCTTCGACGCGGTGTATTACGGCCACTTCAAATGCAATCGCCAGAGGATCGCCGACTTTCCGGCGCTCTCGGGCTATGTGCGGGATCTCTACCAGGTGCCGGGCATAGCCGGTACGGTGGATATTCGACAAATCAAGCGCCACTACTACGTGAGTCAGCGTACGATCAATCCGACGCAAATTGTGCCGGTAGGGCCGGCGCTGGATTTTGAGGCGCCTCATGGCAGGGAAGCTCTAGGCTAACTTACCCGCGCAACCGCAATTTCGGTCAACAATCCCAGCGATTCCTTATGATCTGAGTCGGGAAGGGTCTTCAGGCAGGCAGCCGCTAGCGCGGCCTGTTCCCTGGCTTTCCCCATGGTGTATTCCAGCGCTCCAGACCGGTTGACGATCTGGAGAATGCGGGGCAGATCATCCAGCCCACCCTTGCGGATGGCCTGACGAATCAGTTGCTTCTCGTCCTCGCTGCCTTCCGCCATGGCATAAATCAGTGGCAGGGTGGTCTTGCCCTCGGCCAGGTCATCACCCACGTTCTTGCCCATTGCTTCCGCGTCGCCGCGGTAGTCCAGTACGTCATCCACCAGTTGGAAGGCCAGGCCCAGGTGTTTACCGTAAGCGCTCAACGCCTGTTCCTGGTCTTCATTCGCACTGGCCAGCAGCGCTCCAGTGTGGGAAGCCGCTTCAAACAGCATGGCAGTCTTGTTGTGGATGACTTCCATATACTTGTCTTCACTGACGTCCGGGTTCTTCACGTTCATCAGCTGCAGTACCTCGCCTTCGGCGATGACTGCGGTGGCGTGGGAAAGCACGTCCATGATGCGGAGGTTCTGCAGTTCCACCATCATCTCGAAGGCACGGGCGTAGAGGAAATCACCTACCAGAACGCTCGGAGCATTACCCCACTTGGCGTTGG
>JAWWAM010000190.1:0-5864 GCA_033721715.1 Marinobacter sp. | reverse complement strand
TTCGAAGCCTCCGTGCGCCAGACGCTGGCCATTTCCTGCATGTTCATGTGGATTATCCTCGCCGCCCTCGGTTTCGGGGCGGTGTTCGACGGGCTGGGCGCTGTGAAGGCCATCAACAGCCTGTTTACCGACCATCTCGGGCTCAACCCCTGGATGATCCTGATCATGATGCAGTTATCGTTTCTGTTGATGGGCACCTTTCTGGACGATACGGCAATGCTGGTTATTGTTGCACCCTTGTATGTGCCGCTGGTGGCGGCCCTGGGGTTCGATCTGATCTGGTATGGCGTGCTGTACACGATCACTACCCAGATTGCCTACATGACGCCCCCATTCGGTTACAACCTGTTCCTGATGAGGGCCATGGCACCGCCTGAAATTTCCCTTCGTGATATCTACAGTTCGATTCTCCCTTTTGTCTGCGTAATGCTGGTGGCGCTGTCACTGATCATGGCGTTTCCACAGATTGCGCTCTGGCTGCCGGAGTATGTTTACAACAGGTGAACCGTCAACGTTTTTGGATGAACACGAATGTCGAGTAACACCCCGGAGGCCGGCCGGCCTCCATAACAAGCGTCAGTCAAGGAGGTCGACATGACCACAAGACGTAATTTTCTCGCATCAGCATCCGTAGCAGCCCTGGCGGGGGCCGCCGCCTTCACGCCGCCCAGACTATACGCGCAGGAGCCGAAAATACGATGGCGGCTGCAAACCTACGCCGGGCCGGCACTGGCAGAGCATGTGGTCAAACCCGCGATCGACAGCTTCAACCGTATTGCCGGTAAAGAGATGCAGATCGAGCTCTATTTTGCCGATCAGCTTGTTCCCACGGGGGAACTGTTCCGCGCTATGCAGAAAGGCACGATCGACGCGGTTCAGTCCGACGATGACTCCATGGCCTCCCCCACCGAAGTCACCGTCTTCGGTGGCTACTTTCCGTTTGCCAGCCGCTATTCGCTGGACGTGCCAGTGCTGTTCAATCAGTACGGGCTCAACGAAATCTGGGACGAGGAATATTCCAAAGTGGGCGTGAAGCACCTGTCCGCCGGCGCCTGGGATCCCTGCCATTTTGCCACCAAAGAGCCGATTCGCAGTCTCGCCGACCTCAAAGGCAAGCGTGTCTTCACATTCCCAACCGCGGGCCGCTTCATGAGCCAGTTCGGGGTGGTGCCGGTTCAGCTTCCCTGGGAAGACATCGAGGTTGCGGTGCAGACGGGTGAGCTGGATGGCATTGCCTGGTCTGGCATTACCGAGGACTACACGGTGGGCTGGGCAGACGTGACTAATTACTTCCTGACCAACAATATCTCCGGTGCCTGGGCGGGATCCTTCTTCGCCAACATGGATCGCTACAACGAGCTTCCGGATCATCTCAAGGAACTGCTTAAACTGACCATGGACAGTTCACACTATTACCGCCAGTGGTGGTATTGGGGAGGTGAGGCCAAACTGCGTACAGACGGCACAAAATTGGAGTTGACCACCATTCCGGACAAGGAGTGGGCAGAAGTCGAAAAGGCGGCGCGTGTGTTCTGGGACGAGGTCGCCCAGGAATCCGAAACCAAGGCCCGGGTCGTCAAGATACTCAAGGAATACAACGAAAAAATGGAGAAGGCCGGGCGGCCCTATCGATACACCTGATGGGATCGCGGAGAAACACTGCGTTCAGCGGCGATCACTCCTGGATCAACTCGTCACTGAACGCGGCGTCTTTCAGCTTAATGGATATTGTTATTGTGGAGCCGTGAGATGGCAGCTCAACTGTCTTTTAAAGAACTGAAAAAATGTGTCGAAGACGGCACCATTGATACGGTCGTGGCGGCGATTCCGGATATGCAGGGACGCCTGATGGGCAAGCGCTTCCAGGCCCGGTACTTTGTCGATACCGCGTGGGAGGAGAGCCACTGTTGCAAGTACCTTGTGGCCACCGATCTCGAAATGACAACGGTGGAGAACTACGCCTCGACCAGTTGGGCGGCCGGTTATGGCGACTATGTGATGAAGCCGGATCTGACCACCCTGCGCCGCCTGCCGTGGCTTGAGGGTACCGCCTTCATCCTGTGTGATCTGATTGACCACGTCACGCACGAGCCCGTTCCACACTCGCCCCGGGCAGTCCTGAAAAAACAACTGGAACGGCTTTCGGCCATGGGGCTACAGATGACCACGGCCACTGAACTGGAATTTTTCATCTTCCGGGAGACTTTCGAGGAGATGCAGAAGCGTCAGTACCACCATATGACACCCATCAGCCCTTATAACGAGGATTACCACATCTTCCAGACCACGCGTGAGGAAGACGTGATGCGGCCAATCCGAAACGGGCTCTACCAGGCGGGCATCACGGTTGAGAGCAGTAAGGGTGAGGCCGACGCTGGTCAGGCCGAACTCAACATTCATTACTCCGACCCGCTGACCATGGCCGACACTCATGTCCTGGTGAAAAATGCTGTCAAGGAAATTGCCTGGCAGCATGGGCGCAGTGTGAGTTTCATGGCCAAGTGGAACCACAACGCTGCCGGGTCATCCAGCCATATCCATCAGGCCCTCTCGGACAGCACGGGAAAATCGGTGTTCTACGACCCCAGTGGCGCCCATGGTATGTCCAGAACCATGGAGCATGCGCTGGCCGGGCTACTGGAATACGCGAACGACACCACCTTCTTCCTCGCCCCTTACGTTAACTCGTACAAACGATTCGCTGCCGGCACCTTTGCGCCGACCAGCACCGTCTGGTCCATCGATAACCGCACCGCAGGTTACCGGGTTGTCGCTCCGAACACGGATGCCGTGCGGGTGGAGTGCCGTATCGGCGGGTCGGACCTCAATCCATATCTGGCACTGGCGTCGCAGATTGCCGCCACCATTGCCGGCATCGAAGGCAAGCTCGAGCTGGAACCGGAATTCTCCGGCAATGCGTATGGCGCCGGGGCTGCGCGCAGCATTCCATCCACATTGAGAGCAGCCACTGAGTCCTTGCGCGGCTCGACCATGCTGCGGGAAGCCATGGGCAACGACGTTATTGATCACTATGTGCGCTGTGCGGAGTGGGAGCAGGAAGATTTTGACCGTGTTGTCACCGATTACGAAGTCAAACGTGGATTTGAGCAGGCGTAGGACACAGCTATGAGCACTACCATTCAATGCATATCGCCCATCGATGGTTCCGTGTATGTGGAGCGGACAACGCTTTCCCTTGAATCCGCGCGTGAGGCCGTCGCCAGGGCAAAAAACGCACAGCCGGGCTGGGCCGCCCTGCCACTGTCAGACCGGGGTCAACGGGTCCGCGACGGCATTGCCCGTCTGGGTGACATGAATGACGACATCGTCGAAAAACTGGCCTGGCAGATGGGGCGGCCTGTGCGCTACGGCGGCGAGTTCGGGGGCGTGGACGAGCGTGCCGGGATGATGGCGGATCTTGCGGAAGAAGGGCTTGCGCCCATCGAGATTGAAAACAGCCCGTCGTTTCATCGCTATATCCGGCGCGAACCCCATGGCGCCGTGCTGGTTGTCGCGCCCTGGAACTATCCGTACATGACGGCAGTTAACACGGTCGTTCCAGCCCTGATTGCCGGTAACGCCGTGTTCCTCAAACACGCGTCCCAAACGCCCCTGGTCGGTGAGCACATGGCTGAGGCGTTCCACGCCGCTGGTGTCCCCAGAGAGATATTCCAGAATGTGTTCCTGTCCCACGAGACCACTTCCGCGCTGATCGCGGAAAAAGCCTTCGGTTTCGTGAATTTTACCGGTTCGGTGAATGGGGGGCAGGCCATCGAGCGAGCCGCTGCCGGCACCTTTACCGGCGTAGGTTTGGAACTTGGCGGTAAGGACCCCGGTTATGTGATGGACGATGCCGATCTGGATACCGCCGTGGAGACACTGATCGATGGCGCCATGTTCAATGCCGGCCAGTGTTGCTGCGGTATTGAGCGCATTTACGTCGCAGAGAACCTGTTTGATGCGTTTGTTGAGAAAGCCGTTGCCATCGTCAGCGCCTACCGGCTTGGCAATCCGCTGGACAAGGCCACAACGCTTGGCCCGATGGCACATGTCCGTTTTGCCGACCATGTCCGGGAGCAGACGGCCGAAGCCATTGCCAGCGGCGCCCGGGCCCTGATCGATCCCGGGCTCTTCCCTGACCAGGGCGGCGCCTATCTGATGCCGCAGATCCTGATTGATGTGGACCATTCCATGCGGGTCATGAGGGAGGAATCCTTTGGCCCGGTGGTCGGCATCATGAAAGTTAGAGATGACGCCGAGGCGGTCGCATTGATGAACGACAGCGAATTCGGCCTGACCGCGTCACTGTGGACCAGAGACACTGACCGCGCCACGCGGGTGGCCGATCAGATCGAAACCGGCACGGTGTTCATGAACCGCTGTGATTACCTGGACCCGGCGCTTTGCTGGACCGGCTGCAAGAACACCGGTCGTGGCGGCGGGCTTTCGATCATCGGCTACCATAACCTGACGCGTCCCAAATCGTACTACCTGAAAAAACCGGCGATCTGAACACCGGATCAACAGACCACCCGATTCTCTGACGAGGGGCTGACAATGATACTCTCCGCAAACTGGTCCTATCCCACGGATATTCGTTTTGGCGCCGGCCGCATTGCCGAACTCGGCGAATGCTGTGCGGAGGCAGGCATCAGCCGACCGTTGCTGGTGACGGACAGGGGGCTGGCAAACCTGCCCATCACCCGACAGACGCTAGATTTAATGGAGCAAGCCGGCCTTGGGCGGGCCATGTTCTCGGACGTTGACCCCAACCCCACGGAAATCAACATGGAAGCGGGCCGGAAGGTCTTCCTCGACGGCAACCATGACGGGGTCATCGCCTTCGGGGGAGGGTCAGGGCTGGACCTTGGTAAACTGCTGGCCTTCATGGCCGGTCAGACCCGGCCGGTGTGGGATTTCGAGGATATCGGTGACTGGTGGAAACGCGCGGATGCCGACGTGATTGCGCCCATCATCGCTGTGCCGACGACTGCCGGCACGGGGTCGGAGGTGGGACGAGCCAGCGTCATCGTCAACAGCCAGACCCACGTCAAAAAGATCATCTTTCACCCGAGAATACTGCCGTCGATTGTTATCTCCGATCCGGAACTGACCGTCGGTATGCCGCCGTTCATTACGGCGGGAACGGGCATGGATGCATTTATTCACTGTTTTGAAGCCTTCTGTTCACCCAACTTCCATCCCATGAGCCAGGGCATTGCGCTGGAGGGTATGCGGTTGGTAAAAGAAAACCTTCCCCGGGTGTATGCGGATGCAGGTGATATCGAGGCTCGCGGGCAGATGCTGGTCGCCGCCGCCATGGGAGCTGTGGCTTTCCAGAAAGGCCTGGGGGCGACCCATGCGGTCTCCCATTCGGTCGGCGCGATCTACAACACCCACCATGGCATGACCAACGCCGTGGTATTGCCTTCGGTCATTACCATGAACCGGCCAGCGATCGAAAACCAGGTCGACGATATTACCCGCTACCTGGGCATTGCCAATGGCTTTGACGGGTTCACCCGGTTCATCATGACGTTGCGGGAATCCCTTGGCGTGCCCGAGCGTTTACGGGACATGGGTGTGGGGATGGATCGCATTGAGGAAATGATCAGAATGGCGCTCGAAGACCCCAGCGCTGGTGGCAACCCGGTGCGGATGACAGAGGAAAACACGCGAGCTTTGTTTGAAGCGTGCATCTGATTGATCTATTGTCAGTTCTGGCTAAAACTCACGCCAAAAGGAACCCAAATGGCAATCAACCAGGACACCCACAGCAAACTCATCGGCTACCTGCTCTGGATCTTCGGATTCCTCGGGGCTCACCGGTTCTATTACGGCAAGCCGATTACCGGCACCATCTG
>JAWWAM010000189.1:0-5871 GCA_033721715.1 Marinobacter sp. | reverse complement strand
GGGCGAAAGTACCTTTATTCAGGGTGGTATCAATACTATCAACCCGGTAGACGTACAAGCATTCCGGGCACCGGGTTCAGAGCTGAAAGACGCGCTGCTGCCGGTTGAAATGTTCTATATGTCCGCCGGTGTTACTGAAAACATTACTCTCGAAACCTTTGTGCAGGCAGACTGGGAGCCGGTGCGTCCGGACGACTGTGGTACGTTCTTCTCTACTAACGATTTCGCCGCGGATGGCTGTGGCCCGGTTCTGCTGGCTGGTCAGCTGCCTGATTCGCAGGCCTATGCGCAGGGTTTCATAGCTCCACGCCTTGCCGATAAAGAAGCCGACTCCAAGGATCAGTTCGGTGTGGCACTGCGCTGGTATGTACCGGCGCTGAATGACTCCGAGCTCGGTTTCTACTACATCAAGTACAATAGCCGCCTTCCCTACGTCAGCGGTACAGTACGGGATGATCGTGAGGGCGAGCGATTCCCCAGCTACTTCATAGAGTACCCGGAAAATATCAACCTCTACGGTATCAGTATCAACACTACTACACCTGGTGGTTGGTCGCTTGGTGCGGAGTACAGTTTTCGGGACAACATGCCTCTGCAATGGAACGCGTTTGAGCTGATCTACGGTGGTCTGCAACAGGTCAACCCGGAGACCGGTGAGCCTGCAAGCCTGCTTCAGCAGCAGCGCGAAGAAGAGAATCCGGGAGTCGATCTTCGAGGCGCCGAGGTAGACGGTTACGACCGCTTCAACGTGTCCCAGGCACAGTTCACACTGATCAAGTTCTTCGACCAGGTTATGGGTGCGAGCCGTATGTCCCTGATTACGGAATTCGGTGCGACCTACGTGCATGATCTTCCGGACGACGACGAGGCCCGTTATGGTCGGTCAGGTACCTTTGGTATCGGTGAGTTGCCTGGTGGTGCCTGTGATGGCAGTGGCTCAACCGGCGCTGCGTTGAATATCAACACTTCCTACTGTAATAACGAAGGCTTTACCACATCGTTCTCCTGGGGCTACCGTACTCGCCTGGTCTGGGATTACCCCAACGCGATCGCGGGCATCAACCTGTCGCCACAGCTGGCGTGGAGCCATGACGTGAAAGGGTATTCACCGCAGCCTGGTGGTGCCTTTAACGAAGACAACAAAGCCATTGGCGTGTCTCTGCAGGGCGTATACCAGAACCGCATAACCGGTAATATCGGTTATACAAACTTTTTCGGTGGCAAGCCGTATAACGAGTTGACCGACCGCGATTTCGTGAGTGCGAGCGTTTCCTACTCATTCTGATTCGGCCCGAATTCGTTTAACGAGGTAATTTAGATGAAACTGAACAAGAAGCTACTGGCCACTGGCATCCTGTCCGCATCCCTGTTTGCGGGCAACGCCTTTGGCGCGGTTTCCGCAGAGGAAGCGGCCAAGCTGGGCGATTCTCTCACGCCGATGGGTGCAGAGAAGGCCGGCAACGGCGATGAAATCCCGGCCTGGGATGGCGGCCTGACCACACCACCGGCGGGTTACAAAGGTGATGGAATCTACGTAAATCCGTTCCCGGATGAGCAGCCATTGTTTACCATCGATCAGAGCAATGTTGATCAGTATTCAGACAAACTGTCCCCGGGGCAGGTCGCCATGATCGAGCGCTACGATGACTACAAGTTGCCGGTATATCCGACGCATCGAACGGCCGCCTATCCGGACGAAGTGATGGACGAGACCGTCGAGAATGCCTCCACGGTTGAACTGATCAAGGACGGTAACGGCCTGGGTAACTACCAGAATGCAACTCCGTTCCCGATTCCCCAGAATGGTCTGGAAGCCATCTGGAACCACATCACCCGGTACCGCGGTGGTTCTGTTCAGCGTAACGTTGGCCAGGTTACTCCGACAGAAGGCGGCGCTTACAGTGTTGTCAAATTTCAGGACGAGCTGACCTGGCGTACCTACCTGAGGGATTACGAGCCAGGCGAAGACGCCAACGTGCTGTTCTACTTCAAGCAGGCTATTACGGCTCCGGCCCGTCTGGCGGGTAACGTGCTGCTGGTTCACGAGACTATTGACCAGGTTGCCGAGCCTCGCCGCGCCTGGGTATACAACGCCGGTCAGCGCCGTGTCCGCCGTGCACCGCAGGTAGCCTATGATGGCCCGGGTACTGCTGCTGACGGTATGCGTACTTCCGATAACTTCGACATGTTTAACGGCGCACCTGATCGTTACAACTGGGAGTTGATCGGTAAAAAGGAAATGTACATTCCGTACAACTCCTACAAGCTGGTGGATCGTGACCTGAGCTACGATGAGATCATCAAGGCCGGCCACATCAATCAGGATCTGACCCGTTACGAGTTGCACCGTGTTTGGCATGTACGCGCTACCCTGAAGGACGGCGAGCGCCACATCTACGGACAACGTGACTTCTATATCGATGAGGATTCCTGGCAGGCAACGGTGATTGACCATTATGACGGCCGTGGTGAACTATGGCGTGTAGCGGAAGCTCACAGCATGCAGTTCTACGATCAGAATGTGCCCTGGTACGCGATTGAGACCCTGTATGATCTGCTGTCGGGTCGTTACCTGGTGCTCGGTCTGACCAACGAAGAATCCAACCCCTATACCTTCGGTGTTGAGCGTTCTTCCCGCGAGTACACTCCAGCTGCTCTGCGCAGAGCTGGTACGCGGTAAACCCCGGATTTCCGGAACCCCATTCGGGTAAAAAAACGGCGGGCCAATGGCCCGCCGTTTTTTTGTTTTTGCAGCCCACCCCTGATTTGGTTTAACCTCTCTCTACTAATACTAAAGGCGTACCCGATGCAGGTCGCCAGAATAACGACAAGGCAGAGATCACTTTTGCCGGACAATAGGCCGCCGGGCCTGCAGATTCCGGGTTTTCAACGGGGCAGAGAGTGAAACCATTTGATGATGGCTGTGCGGCCAATGATGAGTTCCAGTCGGTACTGGGCGGAGCACATCGTGGCGAGTTGATCAGGGATTTATTGCGTCAGCGGGTGCGAATGCCAGAGCCCGTACCCAACTATCTGAAAAGAGCGGCACTTACGGAGAAGCTTGCATCGGTTATCAGGCCGGGGCAGGTGCTGTTCGTGGAGGCGCCGTCAGGTTTTGGCAAATCCCACGCTCTGAGCGCCGCCTTCCGTGAAACTGGTCGTACTTCCGAAACCCTGAGATGGCTTGGCCTGACAGGGCAGGAAAACGACGCAGGCCGGCTTATGGCACTGCTTGATATTGCATTGACTCCCCCTCGGGTTACACCCCGGTCTTCCAGCCAGCAAAAAGCTGCCAGCTACAGCGATGCGCTGGCGATGTTGTTGTCGGATCCTTACTGGAACACGCGAGTAAGCAACGAACAGGAAAATTCCGGCTCGGCCTTGGGCAGTGTGCTGGTGATCGACAATATCGGAACCGTCGCCAATCCAGCCGCGATAGCACTGCTACAGCAACTGACGGCCAGTACACCCGATGGATTGGCACTGGTGCTGGTGTCGAGAAAACCGCTACCGTTTGAAACCCATACCTTCGAACTGGAAGGCCGCTTCAACCGGATCGGTACAGAATCTCTGGAACTGACCCGTTCTGAAACCTTCGAGTTCTTTCAGACCGCTGTTAGCCGCAACCAGCTGACCACCGTTGCGGTGGAGCACCTGTATTCACTCACCGAGGGCTGGATTACACCCTTGGGGCTTTACCAGAGAGAACTGCAGTCGTCCTCTGAGGCCCGATTACCGATCCAGGAAACCTTCAGTGTTGAACGATTTCTCAGGGATGCGGTGCTGGTTCATCTTACCCCGGGTCAGCAACGCTCATTGCGGATCATGGCCGAAATGGAGATTGTGTCGGATGAGCTCTTCCTGAGCCTGGCGGATGCCGGCTGTGATCACGCTTTCAGGCCCTCGGCTGCCGCGGAAACCGGCATACCCCTGCGTCCGCTTCCGGGCCGGGGCCGATGGTTTCGCCTGAACCCGTTGTTGCATGACTGGTTGCAGACCCCTGCGCTGGATGACTCCCGGGAACGGGCGCTCAAGGCCAGTCGCTGGTTCAGCGCGCGTAACCAGTTCCCCGAGGCGTTGCGTTATGCATTGTTAAGCGGGGACCTGGACGAGTCTGTCCGCATTGCTTCGGAAGGGTCAGAGGCGCTACTGATTGGCCAGGACACTGCCTCGTTGCTGCGGCTTCGCCGTTCGCTGCCGCCCGGGCTTCTGGAAAAGAGTGCGCGTTTAAAGATTGTTTACGGTTGGGTTCACGCCATTGGGGGTCAGTTCGGGCAGGCGCGACTGTTGATCAGTGATCTGGATGAGGGAAACCATCCCGAACTCGTGGGCCGTATTGACGCGCTGAGAGCCTTCATCCTGCGTGGAGAAGGGAGTGTCGACGAAGCATTGGCCGTTGCCGACCGTGCGTTGCAGGCCGAAGAGCTGTCAACCCAGGGGCAACTGGTGACCCAGTTGGTGCGCTCCAGTGCCCTTTGTGCAGCTGGTAACTTTGGTGAGGCCAGGGAAGCCAATCGAATTGCAGCAAGACTGGCCAGGGAGGCCGGGGATGGTGGCTCGGAAATTCTGGCGGTGTATGCCCACGCCCGTATTGAGCTGGGAAAAGGCTCGCTGAAACACGCCGAGCAACTGTTGAGAACCGGTCTGGACACTGCCATGAACGAGTCTTCCCGCCCGGCGCGAGTGGGTGAGACGCGGCTGCAGCTCAACCTGGTGATGGTACTGTGGCACCAGGGCAGGGAAGCCGAGGCCGATCGCCTGTTGGTGACCTGCATACGCCATGCGGAACAGACCCGTGACCTGGGCCTTTTGCTGGCCATGGCGCTCAGGGTACTTATTTGCCGCACCCAGAACAGGATGGACGATGCTTTTGCCTGGATAGGTCGTGCTGAACGCACCATGCAATCCTGGCAGGTAGACAGGTCGGTGTACGTCCCGGTTCTTGAAGCACTGAAAATCAGTGGCTGGTTGTCACTGGGGCAGGCAGATACTGCAGCCCAGGCGATGGAGCGACTGAACCCCTGGCGGGAAGTGAACTGTGTGCCGGAAATGTTCCCGATGATGCCGGGCATGCTGAACTGCCTGCAGGCCAGGATCGAACTGGCAAGGGGGGATGACGTAAAAGCTGCAGAAACGGTAAAAGGAATTCGCAACAATAGTGGCGAGACACTTCCGTTCGGGCTGGACATCCACTCAAGGTTGTTGGAGAGCATTGTCAGTTGGCGCCAGAAAGGCGCTGCAGCGGCACAGAAGATTCTGGCCACCGCCATTGAGATGGCGGGGGACGAACATTACATCAGTCCGTTTGCCGAACTCAGAGGCGAGTTGCAGGAGCTGTTGGAAAAAACGTGGCAACAGTTGCCAGATACGCCGTTTACCGAGTCCGTGGGAAGGCTTTACGGGTTGTCGGATATGAAAGAGCAGGCGCCCCTGGCGGAGCCCATCAGCGACCGGGAGCAGGGCGTGCTGGAACTGATTGCCCAGGGGCTTTCGAATCAGGACATTGCTGACCGCCTGCATATCTCCCTGCATACGGTCAAAACACATGCCCGCCGGATCAACGCCAAACTTGAGGTGAAATCCCGTACCCAGGCCATCGTCCGGGCCCGGGAGCTTGGGTTGTTATAACGGTCAGGCGCCCTGTTTCAGCTCTTCGATGCGGGCGTCCTTCTCGGCCCATAGTTCACTCACCCAGCGCTGGAAATCCACGCGGATTTCGCGATCCTCCTGATAGTTCATGCCCAGAAAGCGCTGCGGAATTTCCCTGGTCCGTATATCAATAATGATTTTCTGAATTCGCCCGCACAGGTAATCCCATACGCCGCACTTGCCCTCGGGATACACGATGGTCACATCCAGCATCGTGTGGAG
>JAWWAM010000188.1:0-5902 GCA_033721715.1 Marinobacter sp. | reverse complement strand
CGCATCATGACCCCCACTGATGCCCTCAAGGCCGGCTCCGACTACCTGGTCATCGGCCGCCCAATTACTCAGGCTGCTGATCCTCTGGCTGCGTTGGAGGCTATTCACTCTGAGGTGATTGGGCTCTGACTTTGGTTGTTGGTTTTTGGTCCGGCCCTAGCCTTTAAGTGTGGTGCTGTGGCGTGGTGGGGCCTCCCTCTCGAAAACCGCTACGAGCACATCCATGTGCGCTTGGGCTCCGCCATCCATGGCTCCGCACATTTTTGTGAGGGAGCCCCCACCGCCCCGGTTTTGACCTCTCAGATATCTCCGAAAAAGCAGGACTTGGCTTTTTCAATAACTGTGAAGATCGATCAGGCGAGGCAGGACTTCCTTCCCGAAAATGTGCGGAGCCATGGATGGCGGAGCCCAAGCGCACACGGACGTGCTTGTAGCGTTTTTCGGGAAGGAAGTCCGGCCTTGCCGTGACACCGTTAGCAGTAGGCTAGGGCCAGACTAGAGACCAAGAACCAAAGTCAGAGCCCAATCACCTCAGAGTGAATAGCCTCCAACGCAGCCAGAGGATCAGCAGCCTGGGTAATTGGGCGGCCGATGACCAGGTAGTCGGAGCCGGCCTTGAGGGCATCAGTGGGGGTCATGATGCGTTGTTGGTCGCCTTTGTCGGCAGATAGCGGGCGGATACCTGGGGTGACCAGTTTGAAATCGGCACCCTGCTCGGCTTTTAACGCCGAAGCCTCCTGAGCGGAGCAGACAACGCCGTCCAGCCCGCAGTTGCGGGTCAGCGTTGCCAGTCGGGAGACCTGGGCTTCCGGGGAGTCGGTAATGCCGATGCCGGCGAGATCCTCTGCCCCCATGCTGGTCAGCACCGTGACTGCGATCAGCAAGGGCCGCTCCCTGCCAAAACTCTCCAGGCGTTCGCGGCACGCGGTCATCATTTTCTCGCCGCCGGAGGCGTGTACATTGACCATCCACACGCCCAGGTCAGCGGCAGCCGCAACCGCCGCCGACGTGGTATTCGGAATGTCGTGAAACTTGAGATCCAGAAAGACATCAAAACCGCGCCCCTGAAGTTTGCGAACCAGGTCCGGGCCGGATCGGGTAAAGAGTTCCTTCCCTACTTTCAGACGGCATTTGGCCGGGTCCAGTTGGTCAGCCAGGGCAAAAGCGGGCTGGTCGGAGGGGAAGTCCAGGGCAACAATTATTCGAGGATTATCGGGGGTTTGCACAGTCGGTTTCCTGCAGAATGTCGTAAATTCGGGTTATTCGGCTTCCACACCCTGGATTGGGCGAACGGTTTCCCATTGCTTACAACTCGGGCACAACCAGTGCAGTTGCTGGCCCGAGAAGCCGCAGTTCACACACCGGTACACCGGGCGGTTTGCCAGAATAAGGTGGCCGATGCGGCTGACAAGGCGGCCTTCGTCCGTGGTCATGCCCTTTTCGTAGCCGGCCAGTTCCACCAGGCGCAACAGGCCCCGCACACTGGGCCGAATTTCCAGCTCACGGCGCAGCAGCTCAACGGCTGCCATTCGGCCTGAGGTGCGCTCAACGGCTTCAACCAATGCCAGCAACAGGCTGGTGCTGGGCCAGGCTTCGTAAAACTTCCCAAGTTTCTTGACCAGGCGCCCTACGTCACCATGCTCGCGCTCGAGTTTCATCAAGCGGTCCACCGCCTCAGAACTAAACTCAGGGTTCTGGTCAAAAACTTTCAGACTCTGGTTGGCCGCATCGCGGTAATTACCCTGGCGGACAAGTAGTTTCATCAGAATAAAGGTGGCCCGGACACAGGAACTGTCGTATTCCAGCGCTTCCTTTGTCAGCTTCTGTGCCTTCCAGCGGTCATCATGCTTGAGGGCATCTTCCGCGATTTCGCAGGTAATGTAGGCCAGCGTCTTGTACATCCCGGGATCATGGTCGCCGGTTGTCAGGGTTCGGGCTACCTGGCCGGCCTTGCCCCACTCCTTCTCCTGCTGATAGAGCTCAATCAGTTGCAGCGAAGCCTTGCGGCCATACTCCCTGTCGCCCATCAGCTGATGGAGCAGCGCCTCTGCCCGGTCCAGCAGGCCTGCATTCAGATAGTCAATGGCAAGCTCGTAGGTTACTTGTTGGGAATAGCGTGACGGCAGTTCGGGGCGGGCCAGGAGGTTCTGGTGAATGAGGATAGCGCGGTCAGTCTCTCCCTTATGCCGGAAATGCGCCCCGATAGACAGGTGCAGGCCAACCGTTTCCTTGTTGACGGCAAGGGATTGGACAAAATTCTCGACGGCCTGGTCAGAATAATTGGTAAACAGAAACTGCAAACGATCCTTGACCGACTCTTCACTAGAGATGGCCGTTTTCGAGCGATCCCTGGTACTGCCCATGCGCCCGACAAACCAACCTGCAGCTACCGCAATCGTCAACAGCAGCCACTGAAGCACTATATCCATCAAAGCGTCCGGTCGTTCTGGGCCCTGGATTTCTCCAATGCCTGCTCGGTGCGAGCAAGTCGTTTCTCAAGGTTACGGCGGGAAACCGAGGTGCGAACGGTTGCAAGCATGGTAATCAGAACCCCGATCAAAGCACCGATCACGAAAGACATAATAATCCAGACCGCAACCCCATGGGGCTGGGTCTCAAAAAGAAGAAAGTTGAGGGACACCGCCATCTGATTATTAAGGGAAAAAACAAGTGCCACCAGAACCAGAAACAAAACCAGCAGAATGAGAAGGACCTTCTGTAATCCGGCCATAGTCGCAACGCTCCACGCGGGCCTGATCGTCTAGACCAGGACCTGGTTAAAAACTATCCATGTAAAGGGTAATCAGAAACCCTTTTTCAGACTGTCATTGACCTGTTCCCGCAACTCCTTACCAGGTTTGAAGTGCGGAACAAATTTAGCTGGTAACTGAACAGCCTCACCGGTCTTGGGGTTTCGCCCGGTTCTTGCCGCCCGATGATGCAGTGAAAAACTGCCAAAACCACGGATTTCAATTCGCTGGCCATCTGCCAGTGACTGGGACATATGTTCTATGATGGTTTTCACAGCCAGTTCCACATCCTTCACTGAAAGCTGCGTCTGTTTGGACGCAATCAGCTCTACCAGTTCAGATTTTGTCATTGGGCTCATCCCTCTTCACATTATTATCGGATAGCCGGTTACCAGCTCCTTGGCTCTAGTTTAGCCAAACCAGAAAAAAACACAAAAAAAACGGGCTCTTAGAGCCCGTTTTTTTATACCAACCGGAAATCTTACTCCTTGTTGGCGTTTTGTTGCTGCATCTGCTCCTTGATGAGATCACCGATAGTGGTCGCACCAGAGGAAGATTCAGCCGTCTTCGCACGTACACCTTCCAGTGCCTGCTTGTCGTCTTCAACATCCTTCGACTTCACAGACAGGTTGATGACGCGGTTCTTACGGTCGATGCTGATAATCTTGGCTTCAACTTCGTCGCCTTCGTTCAGCGCATTGCGTGCATCTTCAACACGGTCACGGCTGATCTCGGAGGCTTTCAGAACAGCTTCAACTTCGTCGTTCAGGGTGATAGTCGCTGCTTTGGCGTCTACAGCGGATACCGTGCCCTTAACAATGGAGCCCTTGTCGTTCAGCTGTACAAACTCGGCGAACGGATCGCTTTCCAGCTGCTTGATGCCCAGGGAGATACGCTCACGCTCGGGATCAACAGACAGGATAACGGTTTCAACTTCGTCGCCCTTCTTGTATTCACGAACGGCTTCTTCGCCAGTTTCGTTCCAGCTGATGTCTGACAGGTGAACCAGACCATCGATGCCACCGTCCAGGCCGATGAAGATACCGAAGTCAGTGATTGACTTGATCTTGCCGGAGATACGGTCGCCCTTGTTGAATCTGCTGGAGAAATCTTCCCAGGGATTGGCCACACACTGCTTGATACCCAGAGAGATACGACGACGCTCTTCGTCGATATCCAGAATCATCACACCCACTTCGTCGCCAACCTGAACGACCTTGGACGGATGGATGTTCTTGTTGGTCCAATCCATTTCGGAAACGTGAACCAGACCTTCGACACCTTCTTCCAGCTCGGCAAAGCAGCCGTAGTCAGTCAGATTGGTTACACGTGCAGTAACCTTGGTGCCTTCCGGATAACGACCCTTGATATCAACCCAGGGATCTTCACCCAGCTGCTTCAGACCCAGTGATACGCGGTTACGCTCACGGTCAAACTTCAGAACCTTGACACTGATTTCATCGCCAACATTAACGATTTCGCTCGGATGCTTGATGCGCTTCCAGGCCATATCGGTAATGTGCAGCAGGCCGTCAACACCGCCCAGGTCTACGAATGCACCGTAGTCGGTCAGGTTCTTGACGATACCTTTGATTTCCATCCCTTCGGTCAGGGTTTCGAGCAGAGCTTCACGCTCGGCACTGTTTTCAGCTTCCAGAACGGCGCGGCGGGAAACAACCACGTTGTTACGCTTCTGGTCGAGCTTGATAACCTTGAATTCGAGTTCCTTGTTCTCCAGGTGCGCGGTATCGCGAACCGGACGAACATCTACCAGAGAGCCCGGCAGGAAGGCACGGATACCAGCCAGATCGACGGTGAAACCACCCTTGACCTTGCCATTGATAATACCCTTAACCACTTCCTCAGCTTCGAAGGACTTCTCGAGTACCTTCCAGGCTTCAGCGCGCTTGGCTTTCTCACGGGACAGACGGGTTTCACCGAAGCCGTCTTCTACAGCGTCGAGAGCTACGTCAACAACGTCGCCAATAGCAACTTCCAACTCGCCTTTTTCATTGAGGAACTGGGAGGCGGGGATAACGCCTTCGGACTTCAGTCCGGCGTTAACGGTGACCCAGTCGTTATCGACGTCAACTACGGTTCCCTGAACAATGGAACCCGGTTGCATGTCAATTTCTTTTAGGCTTTCTTCAAAAAGATCCGCAAAGCTCTCGCTCATTATGTGTCCTATGTGATCAACGCAAGTTTACTCCGTGCTACCAGCAACACGGTCTGTTAGTTTCAATCCGGATTCAGCCAGTGGCTGGCCGATAACGCCGAATCCGGAATTTCAACGACAAAAAGGTGTAGTCAGGCCTGACCTGCTGCGGCCATAACCCTGACTAACACCTCTTCTATACTCAACCCTGTAGAATCAATGACTTGCGCATCATCCGCAGGCTTGAGCGGGGCGGCGGCACGGTTCATATCCCGTTCATCGCGCACCCGTATCTCTTCTAAAAGGGCGTCAATATTAACATCGACCCCAGCGTCCTTCAACTGGCTGTAACGTCTTTGCGCACGCTCTTCGGCGCTGGCCGTCAGAAAGATCTTTACCGGCGCATCCGGAAACACCACTGTGCCCATATCGCGGCCGTCTGCCACCAGCCCAGGGGGCTTGCGGAAGTCGCGCTGGCGCTGCAGCAGTGCATTACGAACGGACTGCATCACGGCCACCTTTGAGGCGTTGTCCCCGCAGGTTTCTGTACGTATATCTGCGGTCACATCCGTGCCCCCCATTAACACTTTCGCCGGCTCGCCCGGGGGGGTCGGCTCGAACGCCACATCCAGATTACCAGCAAGCTCGACCAATGCGGGCTCGTCGTCCAACGAAACGCCCTGCCGCTCGGCAGCAAGCGCAGTCAACCGGTAAAGCGCTCCGCTATCAAGCAGGTGCCAGCCAAGTTTGCGGGCCAGCATCTGGGTAATGGTGCCCTTGCCGGAGCCGCCAGGGCCATCCACAGTGATAATGGGCGCCTTGCCTTCAACCATCATTCAGCTCCCTCGGCTGAGATATTGATACCGGTGCGCTTCGCCAGCCCCACGAAATCCGGGAAAGACGTCGCGACGTTGGCGCAATCGGTCACTTCAATGTTGCCGCTGGCTCGCAGGGAAGCCACCGAGAACGCCATGGCAATCCGGTGGTCGCCGTGACT
>JAWWAM010000187.1:0-5910 GCA_033721715.1 Marinobacter sp. | reverse complement strand
GCAAAGGCCTCCGGAAGCAACGCGTCAAGGGTTTCGCCCTCTTCATAACGGCGACGGAATTCGGCAGTCTTTCCCTGCAACTCGGTGTCCGACAAATTGCCATACTGCTCTTCAAGTTCATTAATGCGCGAGACAGTTTTGCGCATTCGCTTGATTTCTCTGGCGTTCTTACTGCCGAACATCTTGGTTGCAAGCTTTGTGAACATAGACCACTGCTTCTTTGATTAAACGGAGGAAGCCGGCATTCTAACCTTATTTCGCAGCAGTACAAAAGTCAGGCCTAACAGAAGCCTGTCACAACGCTGAAAAGATTGAATAAAGAGTGCCGGGCCGGGGCAACAGGAAGGAGTCTGGCGCCGATTAGGACGCCAGACAGACCGCTTAGCGGCTGGCCCTTTTGATATAGGTTTCCGGATTCTCGGACTTGCCGTTACGAATTACTTCAAAATGCACATGGGGGCCTGTAGAACGGCCTGTGCTGCCCATCAGTGCCAACACCTGGCCTTTCTGCACCACGTCTCCGACCTTGACCTTGATCGTCTTGGCATGGGCGTAACGGGTCAGCAGACCATCCCCGTGATCCACTTCCACAAGATTGCCATAACCGTAGCGCTCATCGGCATAGGTGACCACACCTCCGGCAACGGAGATGATATCACTGCCTTCCTTGCCCGCCAGATCAACACCGGCGTGCCACGTACGTTTTCCGGTGAAGGGGTCCGAACGATAGCCATACTTGGACGACAACCAGCCCCAGGTGATCGGGCGGCCTTGTACATAAAGTTCTTTTTCAAGCTTCTGGCGGGAAGTGACCATGTCCAGCATACGCAGCTGCTGTTCGCGATCTTCAATACGCTTCGCCAATTGATCAATCATGCCGGTGAGCTCAGGAGCAGTATAGGAATCGCCGTCCAGAGAGTCTTCGGGACCACCTACCGCCGCCGGCTGATCAAAATCGAATTCGTCACTGGCCACCAGGCCAGATTCCACAAATCGCTGACCTAGCGCATCCAGGCGAAGCAGGCGCCCCTGCATCTCACCCAGCCGAAGTGTCAGTGCATCCACCTGCTGCTGGACATTCTGTTCGATTTGCGAGAGCTCAACTTTCTGTTCAGCCAGTTTAGAGCGCCACTCGGCCACCAGTTCCGACTCTGCGGGTTCAACCGCCTCGACCTGCTGTAGGGCGACCTGATAACCGGACCACGCTGCCAGTGCGAGCAGCAGCGTTACGGTAAAGACCAGGCCGGCTGCAACCGGAGCGTTTACAGAAACCGCACGGGACTTCCCATGGCGCTTGCCAACGAGGATAATGTTCATATCGTTTTCTGGTTTCATGGGGACGCAACCCGATCCTGTAGTGTTGCATCCTGAGTGTTCTGACTGGGCCTGCCGTGGCATCCTTTGCCAGATTGCGGAGTTCCTCTCCGAATACTCAATCCTGGGCAGCATAGACCACGCCTGAAAACGCCCTTGCCATCCACTGCAACGACTACAATTATCAAAATGGCAGTCACCCGTGGACATACACGCGCCAAGCAATGTAAAACGAGTGTAATACAGGCTCTGCCTATTAACCGTGCCGAAGTGTAACCAATCGTTACCGTTGTCGTCGAGAACTACTGATTGCCATGAAAAAGAAAACCGACCTCGAATTGACTCCGGACAGTTTCTCCAGGGCTTCAACCCTGCGGGAGCTGATGGCCAAGGCCCAGCATCACGCCAGCGCTGAACAGCTGGTTGTCGCGGCACTGCCGGAGAGCCTTGCCAAAGGCACTCGTTTTGTCAGCTGCAAGGAGGGAGAGCTGGTGTTGTCGGCGGCGGCAGCCACCACCGCCAGCCAGATCCGTTTTCGCCAGCACGAAATAATGGAAGAGTTGCGCAAACAGGAGCTTTTCCGCTTTGTCTGGAAACTGAAGGTGAAAGTAGCGCCGCCACGATTCAGTGAGCGGCCAAAAGTGAAAATGACACCCCTGAGTAATGAAAATGCCCGGCTCCTCAAAGAGGAAGCCGGGCACACGAAGGACAAACAATTACGCGAGGTTCTCGAAAAACTCGCAAGCCACGTCCGGGATTAAGGCGTCCTGCCTTAGCCCGCCGCCAGCACAGGTTTCATATAGGAAATCGGGGCAGCGGCCTCATCGTCAAAGGTCACCACTTCCCACGCATCCTCTTCTGCCCTGAGCTTGCGCAACAGCTTGTTATTCAGATCGTGGCCGGATTTGATACCACGGAACTCGCCAATCAGGCTATTGCCCAACTGGTAGAGGTCACCAATGGCATCCAGCAGCTTGTGCTTGACGAATTCATCGTCGTAACGCAGCCCGTCTTCGTTGAGGATCTTGTAATCATCAACGACGATCGCGTTATCCACGCTTCCGCCAAGTGCCAGGTTCATCGCCCGCAGCTTCTCAATGTCACGCATGAACCCGAAAGTCCGTGCGCGGCTGACTTCCTTCACGAACGACGTGCTGGAAAAATCAACAGTCGCTGTCTGGGCGCGCCCCTTGAACACAGGGTGGTCGAAATCGATGCCGAAGCTGACCTTGAAGCCTTCGAATGGCAGCAGTGTCGCCTTCTTGTCACCTTCCTCAACCGTTACTTCACGCTTGATGCGGATAAATCGCTTGGCTGCGTCCTGCTCGGCAATACCCGCAGATTGCAGAAGAAACACAAAAGGTCCGGCCGAGCCGTCCATAATGGGCACTTCTGCCGCGCTGAGTTCGACGAAGCAGTTATCAATCCCGAGACCAGCCATGGCTGACAACAAATGCTCTACTGTTGCAACCCGGACACCGTCTTTCAGCAGTGTCGTGGAAAGCATGGTCTCACCCACGTTTTCCGCACAGGCCCGGATTTCGACCACAGGGTCGAGATCGGTACGGCGGAATACGATGCCCGAGTCCGCTGGAGCCGGCTTCAGGGTCAGGTAAACCTTTTCACCTGAGTGAAGTCCGACGCCGGTGGCGCGGATGGTGTTTTTGAGTGTCCGTTGTCTGATCATCGGTACATATTTCCGTCACATAAATGCGATATTGTCAGGGCAAAAATCTGCCCGGAGAATACCAGAAAGTAAAACTGAATACCATTTAACCAATCGTACCTATTGTAGCTCTTTGTAACTACTCGACTGGCTTCCCGGCCCGCGGCCAGACTGATAGACAGCACACGTCATTCAGCGAAAATGGTTCCACTTCTGAACGCTTTTGCAACAGATTATCAGTCAGCCTGACGGCGAAGGAATGCGGGAATATCGAGATAGTCGACCCCCTGCTCTTCGCTGTCTTTGCTGTGATCAATCGCCACGTTGCCATGGGCCACTGCCCTGCGACGCAACACGGCCGGACGATCAAGCTGATTGTAATCGGTTGTGCCATCAAGGCTGCGGGTGTTATCCACTACCTTGGTGGGCTTTTCACGATCACCACCCAGGCCGGTTGCCACCACCGTTACCTTGAGTTCGTCGGTCATGTCCGGATCGATCACCGTACCCACCACAACAGTGGCAGAATCGGATGCGAATTCACGAACAATATCGCCAACCTCGGAAAACTCGCCCAGGTTGAGGTCCATACCGGCGGTGATGTTGACCAGAATACCCTTCGCGCCCTGGAGATTGATATCTTCCAGCAGCGGGCTGCGCACTGCGGCTTCTGCGGCTTCGCGGGCCCGGTTCTCGCCGGTGGCACGCGCGGTACCCATCATGGCATTACCCATTTCCGACATGACAGTCTTTACGTCGGCAAAGTCGACGTTGATCATACCGTTGCGGGTAATCAGGTCTGCAATACCCTGAACTGCTCCCAGCAGCACGTCGTTGGCTGAGGCAAACGCGTCCAGCAGGCTGGTTTTCTTACCCATCACCGCCAGCAACTTTTCGTTGGGGATGGTGATCAGCGAATCAACGGTTTCTTCCAGTTCCTTGAGGCCGGCATCAGCAACGCTCATGCGCTTGCCGCCCTCGAACATGAACGGCTTGGTCACCACGGCCACGGTCAGGATGCCCAGTTCGCGGGCCACTTCAGCCACCACGGGGGCAGCACCGGTGCCGGTTCCGCCGCCCATACCGGCGGTAATGAACACCATGTCGGCGCCTTTCAGTGCCTCGGCAATGCGGTCACGGTCTTCCAGAGCCGACTGGCGCCCCACTTCCGGATTTGCCCCTGCACCCAGACCCTTGGTGATGTTGCCGCCAAGCTGGATGACCTGACGCGCATCCAGGTCCGTCAGGGCCTGGGCGTCGGTATTGGCGCAGATGAACTCCACACCTTCAATATCACTGTTGAGCATGTGGCGAACGGCATTGCCGCCACCACCGCCAACACCCACTACTTTAATGACAGCGTTTTGCTGGACATTATCGACGAGTTCAAACATTCCCCTACTCCTTCGTGCTGTTTATCAGCCTTTTCCAGACTGATTTTTCGAGATTATGATTTTCGAGATACCTTCGTGTACGTCTTCTCCCGGCTACCGTCAGAAATGACCGGTAAACCAGGCTTTCATGCGCTCAAACAGCGTGGGTGCTTCTTCACCCTTAAGCGCAGGCGTCCGCCCCAGATCCATCTGGCGGAAGCCATGGATCAGCAACCCAACGCCAGTGGCGTAGATCGGGTTGTTGACCACCTCCGTCATGCCGGAGACCGCCTGCGGACAGGCCAGCCTTACCGGCATGTGGAAGATCTCCTCGGCCAGTTCCACCACCCCTTCCATGGTGGAGGAACCGCCGGTAATCACGATGCCGGCCGGGATCAGGTCTTCAAATCCGGAACGGCGAAGTTCTGACTGCACCAGGGTAAACAGCTCTTCGTAGCGTGGCTCCACCACCTCGGCAAGGGCCTGGCGGGACAGATCCCGCGGCGCCCGGTCGCCCACACTGGGCACCTTGATGGTTTCGTCCGCACCGGCCAGCTGCGTCAGGGCACAGGCGTATTTGATCTTGATTTCCTCGGCATTCTGCGTGGGTGTGCGCAAGGCCATGGCGATGTCGTTGGTAACCTGATCACCGGCAATGGGGATCACCGCCGTATGGCGAATGGCCCCTCCAGTAAACACCGCGATATCCGTCGTACCACCGCCAATATCCACAACACAGACGCCCAGCTCTTTCTCATCCTCGGTGAGGATCGCATGGCTGGAGGCGAGCTGCTCAAGGATGATGTCATCAACTTCCAGGCCGCAGCGCTTCACGCATTTTTCGATGTTCTGTGCGGCGTTTACCGCGCAGGTCACCAGGTGCACTTTCGCCTCAAGGCGGACCCCGGACATCCCCATGGGTTCCTTGATGCCTTCCTGGCTGTCGATCACGAACTCCTGGGGCAGTATGTGGAGAATTTTCTGGTCCGCCGGGATAGCCACCGCCTGGGCCGCGTCGATAACCCGGTCGATATCCGCCTGGGTTACTTCCCGGTCGCGGATGGCGACAATGCCGTGGGAGTTCAGGCTCTTGATGTGGCTGCCGGCAATTCCGGCATAGACCGAATGAATCCGGCACCCAGCCATCAGTTCTGCTTCTTCTACAGCCCGTTGTATCGCCTGGACCGTGGTTTCGATGTTCACCACCACACCACGCTTTAGACCGCGGGATGGGTTGGAACCGATACCCACCACCTCAATAGTCCCGTCCATTTTGCGCTTGCCGACAATCGCAACCACTTTCGAGGTTCCGATATCGAGGCCGACAATCATGTTTTCCGTTTCAACCGATGACATGTATTCCACCAAACCGTAGGTCTGAATTTAGCGTTGCTATGATTTTGACCGGGATGCCGTATCTACCGACTTCCACTGAACCGCTACCCCATTGCTGTAGCGGGCATCCACCCGGCTGACTTCATCTGAGCGAGACGCCAGCCGTTCCTGATAAACCGTAATAAAACGTTCAAAACGCTCTTCCACCTGGTCCCTGCCAAG
>JAWWAM010000186.1:0-5954 GCA_033721715.1 Marinobacter sp. | reverse complement strand
CGGCCTGATCATGCCGGTGGTGGCACCGGACGGTTATTCCGGCGCCATCCACCTGCTGGTGGGTATCAACCTCCAGGGCAAAGTACTGGGCGTGCGTGTGACCAGCCACAGGGAAACTCCCGGCCTTGGGGACCGTATAGAAACCAAGAAGTCCGACTGGATCCATTCGTTCACCGGCCGTTCCATCCGGGACCCCGAACCCAGGCGCTGGAATGTCAAGAAGAACGGGGGTGTGTTCGACCAGTTCACCGGTGCCACCATCACTCCGCGGGCTGTGGTGAAAGCGGTGCAGAAGTCCCTGATCTATTTCCGGAAACATCGTAGTGACATTCGCAACATCCTGAACGAGCCGGCCTCACCGCGGAGCAAACCACTGACTCCGGAAGAGATCGCCGGCCAGGCACCCGAACAGGAGCACTCTTAACATGGCGACCAAGTCCAGCCCAGAGATAATCCGTGATGGCTTGTGGACCAACAATCCTGCCCTGGTCCAGGTGCTGGGGCTTTGCCCCCTGCTGGCAGTGACAAGCACGGTCGTTAACGCCATCGGCCTGGGGCTGGCCACCCTGATGGTGCTGATGGGATCGAACCTGGCGGTTTCCCTGATCCGTAATTTTGTCAGCGATTCGGTTCGCCTGCCGGCCTTCGTGATGATTATCGCTTCCTTTGTAACCTGTGCGGAACTGCTGATGCAGGCCTACACCTACGAGCTGTACCAGATTCTGGGCATTTTTATTCCGCTGATAGTAACCAACTGCGCCATTCTGGGCCGGGCCGATGCCTTCGCCTCCAAAAATCCGCCCCTGCCGGCTTTGCTGGACGGCGCCATGATGGGTATCGGGTTTTTGGTGGTATTGCTTGCCCTGGGCGCCATGCGGGAACTCATTGGCCAGGGCACCCTGTTTACAGATATGGACCTGCTTCTGGGGCCCATGGCCGCTGACTGGGGTTTCCATCCGCTGGAACAGTATCCGGACGTATTGTTCATGGTGCTGCCACCGGGAGCCTTTGTCGGCCTGGGACTGCTGATTGCACTCAAGAACGGCATCGACAATCACCTCAAGACCCGCCGCAAGGCCGCTGAGCCGATAGTGGCAGGCAGTAAGCGGGTGCGGGTGACCGGACATGTTTCGTGATCATTCTTGATTAGCTCGATCAGCCCGATCAGCCCGAGCCCTTCTTCCAGACTGCGGATTGCCCATGAACAAGGAAAAACGTACCGAAATCTTCACCCGTCTCCGGGACGCAAACCCCACGCCTACCACCGAGCTGAACTACGCCAGCCCGTTCGAGCTGCTTATCGCGGTTATCCTTTCAGCCCAGGCCACAGATGTTGGGGTGAACAAGGCCACGGCAAAATTATACCCGGTTGCCAATACGCCGGAGGAAATCCTGGCACTGGGGGTGGACGGGCTGAAGGAATACATAAAAACCATCGGGCTTTTTAACAGCAAAGCCGAAAATGTCATCAAGACCTGCCGTGCCCTGATCGAAAAACACGGGGGGGAGGTTCCTGATAATCGGGAAGACCTTGAAGCACTACCGGGAGTGGGACGCAAAACCGCCAATGTGGTTCTGAATACCGCTTTCGGGCAGCCCGCCATGGCAGTAGATACACACATTTTCCGGGTCTCGAACCGCACCGGTATTGCCCCGGGCAAGAACGTCCTGGAAGTGGAAAAGCGCCTGATGCGGCTAGTGCCGAAGGAGTTCCTGCTCGATGCCCATCACTGGCTCATCCTCCACGGTCGTTATACCTGTACAGCGCGGAAGCCCAAATGTGGCGCATGCATTATCGAGGACCTCTGCGAGTTCAAACAGAAAAGAGACTACATGGAGTAATACCGGTTTCCCCTGGAGGGAAACCGGCAAATAACCGGACGCTTACCGTTGGCCCAGCATTTTCTCTTTCAGGTCTTCCTGGGCTGGCTCGTCCGAAAGCCAGATGCCAAACAGCGCCTTCTTGAACTCCAGGTCACCGATAGTGCCGCGCTCGTCTCCATTCTTGAGAACACGTACACCCTCTCCTGGCAGGTAAACCAGATCGAATACGTCACCATCTTTAATTTCTTCAGAGAACACCTCGAGGAAGGTATCGACGTCGTCCTGGATCGCAGACAGATCACCGCCGGTCGAGTTTTCAAACCCTTCCATGGTGGCTGACTTCATCTTGTCGCTGGTGATCATCCCGGAAATGATGTGCAGGGTGATCGCCTGGGGCTCGTCCGCATTGATGATGGCCTGGCCATCGTCAATGGTCTCGGGCACGTAAAGACCCCCGATGTAGAGGTCCATAAACCACTTGGAGCGGGTGCCCGCACCGTTAAGCTTGAGTTCGGTATCCATGGCCGAATAGGTATCCGGCAGGTCCACACCTTCCACCGTCAGGGCAGTAGCCGGGGCTGACAGCGCTGCGGTCAGTAGCAATGAGGCAAATCCTGTTGATAGGGCCTTTTTCATCGTCCTTTCCTTATTGAATCGTTATTATTGAATGTCTTATTACTATTTGCCGGAGTTCGACACCCTTATCCCCCTCCGGTCACACAAGTTTAACAGGGAGCAAACGGGCGCTTACGCCGGCTGGTTCTCATTTGGCAACGCAAAAAAAACCGGCCCGCGAAGGGCGGGCCGGTTATTGGGCCACAGAGAACCTGTTACTTGAAGAGCATGGTTCCCGACAGGCCTTCTTTCTCCAGAATTTCCCGCAGCCTGCGAAGCGCTTCAACCTGGATCTGACGCACCCTTTCACGTGTCAGACCAATCTCCTGGCCTACTTCTTCAAGAGTGCTTATGGGATACCCTCTCAAGCCAAAGCGGCGGGAGAGAACCTCCTGCTGCTTGTCGCTCAGTTGGTCGATCCATTTTTCCACGCAGGAACACATGTTGTTGTCCTGCAGCAGATCAGCGGGGTCTGACGCGCCCTCATCCGCAACGGTGTCCAGCAGGGACTTCTCACCACCGCTACCAATGGGGGTATCCATGGAGGCTACGCGCTCATTCAGCCCCAGCATCCGTTTTACATCGGAAACCGGCTTGTCCACCATTTTGGCAATCTCTTCGGCAGACGGTTCGTGGTCCAGCTTCTGTGTCAGCTCCCTGGCCGCCCGCAGATATAGATTCAGCTCTTTGACGACGTGGATGGGAAGGCGAATGGTGCGGGTCTGATTCATGATCGCCCGCTCAATGGTCTGGCGAATCCACCAGGTGGCATAAGTAGAGAAGCGGAAGCCGCGTTCGGGATCAAACTTCTCAACCGCCCGGATCAGCCCCAGATTACCTTCCTCTATCAGGTCCAGCAGTGTCAGGCCGCGGTTGACGTAACGACGTGCGATCTTGACCACCAGCCGCAAGTTGCTTTCAATCATCCGCTTCCGGCCGGATTCTTCACCTTTGCGGGCCAACCGTGAAAAATAGACCTCTTCTTCCGGCGTAAGAAGGGGAGAAAAACCGATTTCGTTGAGGTAAAGCTGAGTGGCGTCCAGCTGCTTCTGGCTGGTGAAATATCGACCCTGGGCCGGAATATCGTCTTCTGCTTCGGCCGCTTCTACTTCCGCGGTCTCTTTTTCGTCTACCTTGTCTTCTGCTAACAGTTGCTCGTCTGCATCCTCGACGTCGGACACACGATCGATAATGAGTTCTTCATGCTCTGCTGACATAACTCTTGCCCCGCCTTTCAATGATCCTGGATATTCGCCCACGTTTTCTTTTTATTGCGAGCGCCTGCTGTTATTCGATTTCTTGTTCAGGACATTTATTGCTAGCTCACGGCGATGATAAAACGCCGAATCTTGTTGTTAGTGTTGATTGTCTCTGGCGCCGGCTACAGGTTTTGTGTCGCAACTCCGTCTCATCGGGATGGGAGGTAGTGGGCGGGGTCAACAGGGTTGCCATTCTTCCGTATCTCAAAGTGCAACCTGGGTCGATCCGTGCCGCTGGTTCCCAGTTCAGCGATGACCTGTCCGGCTTTTACATCCTCCCCTTCCTGCACCAGAATCTTCCGGTTGTGTGCATAAGCACTCAAATAGTGCTCGTTGTGGTTCACTATGATCAGGTTGCCGTAGCCAAGTAATCCGCTGCCGGCATAGACGACATTACCACTTGCCGCCGCCCTTACAGAGTCCCCTTCTTTTCCAGCAATATCAATACCTTTATTGACTTTCCCGGACGTTGAATAACCTGCAATTACGGTGCCAACGTGAGGCCAACGCCAGTTGATGCTGGCGACAGTCTGGGTCTGGCCCGTTAACGGCGACGACCTGTCCGGAGCTTTTGAGACTGCCGGCCTGGGTTCTGGTTGTGGTGGCCGTTGGCGAGAAACACTGGGAGCAGACCGCTGTTTCGAGGAGGGCGCGGCCGTGCTGCCACTGCTTCGATTGTCTCCGGCAGATGCGATGTTTCCGCGAACATCCAGCCTGAGCACCTGCCCCGCCTTGATGTTAAAAGGTGGGGCCATACCATTGGCATCGCCAAGCTCCCGGTAGTCCCGCCCATATCGCCACGCGATGCTGTAGAGCGTCTCGCCGGGCTTGACCACATGCCGCCCCCAATAGACCGGGGGGTTGTAGATATCGTCCCGGTAAAGGGCCTGGGTGTTGCAGCCACTGAGCAGAAAGGGAACCAGCACCAGACTGAGAAGCCACAAAAGCAAGTAGCGACGGTGCTGGCGCTTTTTCAAACACGGAGAAACAGGGGCACCGGAGGGGAGCCGCGGGAGAACTGCCTTTGCAGCGATAATAAACCCACGCACTGATCTGAAAAGAATAAAAATATGCCCGTTATCAAAAATTCGTATAAAAAATACGGCGCTTTATAAAGTGTTCCAAGTAACCCGCTAATTTATTGCACATTTTTGACAGGAAACCAAGTTACCCACTTGTTGTATTTGTTACCGGTCGAAACACCTCTGGTGAGCAAAAAGTAACACTTCGTCTCGAACGGCCTGTGAACGGCCTCACAAAACTGACCTGAATTCAGCGGCAGTAAGTGACCTTCAGGCAGCCCTTTTCGTGCCGGCCCATTCCACCAGCAATACCAACAACAGACCTACTGCCGCACAGAAGACCGCCAGCAGCAGCTGAGGGTCCTGGCCTGTCATTTCAGCATAGCCCAACGGGCTGATGCTCGCCTCGTTGAGCGGCACCTGCTCGCCTGCGCTATTGGTCCGCCAGGTTAGCGTTTCCTTCCAGGGCCAGACCTTGTTCAACGCGCCCACCATAAACCCCGTAAGCAGGGCCAGCACCGGATCGTGAAAATGCCGGAACGCCCAGGTGATGAGCCTGGCAACCGACAGCAGCCCCAGAAGGCACCCGCTTGCAAAGATGACCAGCGTACCGAGATCCAACGCCCGTATGGCGTCCAATACTGGTACGTACATTCCCAGAATGACCAGGATAAAGCTGCCTGAAATGCCAGGGAGTATCATGGCACAAATCGCCAGGGCACCTGCCCCGAAAAATATCATGGGAGACGGCGCAAGCTCGCTGGCCGGAAGCGTACTCACCCACCAGGCGAATAGGGCCCCGGCGAGAAACGGTACGACGAGTGATGGCACGTAGTGGCGAACCTGACGGCCAACATGCCAGACAGAAGCCACAATCAGGCCGAAGAAAAAACTCCAGATGAGAATGGGGTATTCCGCGAGGATAAAACTGATGGCTGAGGCCAGCGTCGCAATACTGACAATAACGCCCGTCAGCAGGCTCAGCAGGAAAGTGCCATCGCAGGCCAGCCATAATGCCCTGAACTGGCCCCGGGGCAGATGCCTGAACACCGCCTGTGGGGCCGCCCCGATCGCATCCAGCAGGCGGAAATAGATACCGGTGATGAAGGCGATGGTGCCTCCGGATACACCGGGGACAATATCCGCAGCCCCCATTGCCATACCACGGAGAAACACCGCAAAAGGATGATGGGAGCGCCGCGTCTCAACGCAATCCTGTACCTGGGGCTCCGAT
>JAWWAM010000185.1:0-5972 GCA_033721715.1 Marinobacter sp. | reverse complement strand
TGCCTGTTCCACCACCAGAATCGGGTTGTTGACCACCGTGCCCATCAAAATCAGGAAGCCCAGCATGGTGATCATGTCAAAAGGCTGGCTCAGGGGCAGCAGGCCGATTTTTGGCAGTAAGCCACCCACCAGGTTCATCAACGCCAGGCCGACGATGCCGCCGGCAATGCCCAGGGGGATGGCCGTCAGGATCAGCAGCGGGAAGCCCCAGTGGGCGAAGATGGCCACCAGCAGCAGGTAGACAATCACCACCGCAATCATGAAATTGCCGCTCAGGGCATCACGGGTGGCGTTGAGCTGATCGCTGGCGCCGGAGATGTTGATGGCCACCCCCGTGGGCAACTCGCCGCTGTCGCGCATGGCACCCAGAAGTTCTGTACGAACCCGTTCAACCCCGGCTTCCAACGGCACATCATCCGGCGGTATCACGTTGAGAGTGACAGTGCGGCGTCCATCCAGCCGGCGCACGGTGCTGGTGTCCACGGTTTCTTCGATGGTTGCCAGGCTCGACAAAGGCAGGGTGGCGCCCTGGGGCGTGTGCACCATCACATCCGGTAGCTCGTCCAGGCTCGGGTTCCGGCCCTCACTGCCGTACAGGTAGATATCAATCTTGTCGTCATCCAGGAAGAAGTCATCCACATAGGAGCCTTCGGTCAGCGACGCCACGGTGAAACCGATCGCCTCGGTATCCAGGCCCAGCTCTGCCGCCCGATCCCAGTCCGGCTGCACCTGAATGAGTGGCTGGGCCAGCGAGAGGGTCGCGGGTTGGGTCTGAATGCGGGGGTTATCAAAAATCTCCCGCGCGCGGCCGTAAGCAGTGTTGGCGACTTCGTAGATGGACACCAGATCCGGCCCGGAAATATCCAGGTTGATGCTACGGGTGCCGCCGTCGTTGCTGGAGATGATCGAGCCCTTGGCGGCAAACGCCCGCATGCCCGGGAACTGCTCGTAAAACCCGGTAATCTGCTCCATCAGCGTTTCGATATGCCGGGCATTCACCGTTTCCGCGATGATCCGCACATTGGTGGGGCTCACCTGCATGTTCAGATAGGCCAGGGGCGGTATCGGGGTGAAGCCGCTTTCATAAGCTTCCGGGTCGGCCTGCACATGGGGCAGGAAGTGGGCTTCCACCTGTTTGGCGATGCTTTCCATCTCGGCCAGGTTGTAGCCCGGCGGGGCGTTCATGGAGGCAAAGGTTTTCGGCTCTTCGCCTTCCGGCAGGTATTCCGCCGGCGGAGTAAGAAACAGGATGATCCAGAAACTCAGCGCAATGGTGCCCAGTATCACCACGCCACGGCGCACCGGCCCGCTCACCATACGTCGCACGGCACCTACGATGGCACCGGCCCAGCCACCGGATACGGTATTGCCGAACTGATCAGTATCGGTTTCGCGGATGCCGAAATCCAGCCGTGCGCTCAGCATGGGAATGACGGTCACCGCCACCAGCATGGAGGCAAAGATGGCGGCCGAGATGGCAATGGCTACATCTGAGTAGAGCTGACCGGCTTCTTCCTCGATAAACAGGATCGGCAGGAAAACCAGAACGGTGGTCATGGTGGAGGCCAGCACCGCTGGCCATACCTCCTGCACGCCTTTCAGCGCCGACTCGAACTTGTCCAGCCCCAGGCGCCGGTGGCGCTCGATGTTCTCCAGCACCACGATGCTGTTGTCCACCGTCATGCCAATGGCAAAGGCAACGCCTGCCAGGGAAATCACGTTAATGGTGCGACCGGTGATCATCAACCCCAGGAAGGCCGCGATGGCACACAGGGGAATGCCCACCACACCCACAAAGGTGGCCCGGGACGAGCGCAGGAACAGGAACATGACCAGGGTGGCAAATACGGCACCGATGCCCAGGTTGGTCCAGACGTTGGCCACTGAAGCTTCCACGTAGCGGGCGTCGTCGGCGGTCAGGGCCAGTTCCATGCCCTCCGGTTCCAGCACTTCCTTATTGATGGCGGCGACTTCCTCCAGCATCGCCCTTTTGATGTCGATGACATTGGAGCCGCTTTCCCGGCGCACCTGCAGGCCCAGAACCCGCTGGCCGTTGATGTAGGACAGTTCACGGATACGGGAGTGATCCTGGCGCACGGTCGCGATGTCGGCCAGCCTGACGACACTGTCGCCGGTGCGGGAGACCACAAGGTTACGCAGTTCCTCAATGTCACGGAATCGTCCGACCGTGCGCAGCAGGTATCGGCGCTTACCGGCATCCACTTCGCCCCCGGACACGTCCTGGTTGCGACTGGTGATGGCGTCCCTCAGGTCCAGCAGGCTCAGGCCGCGCTGTGCCAGCTTCGCCTCATCAACGGTGATCTGCATCTGGCGGTCGGCACCGCCGCCTACTGAGACTTCCGACACCCCGCGTACGCTCTCCATGCGGGGGCGGACCCGGTCCTCCACAAAGTCCCGCATCAGGTCGATGTCCAGCTCCCGCGGGTTGTCCGGCAAGGTTGAAACCCGGAAGTACATGAAGGCATTGGAGGAGAACGATGCCGCCACAATACGCGGCTCGTCCACGTTAGTGGGGTAGTTGGAGACCTGGCTCAAGGCGTTGTTGACCTGGATCAGGGTCTCGGTGATATCAACGCCGAAAGGAAACTCCAGCTCGATTTCGGCAGAACCGCTCGAGGCGGTGGAGGCCATTTCACTCAGGTTCGGCACATTGCGCAGATACCGTTCCTGCTCGATCAGGATTTCCTTCTCGATGTCCTGGGGGGTCGCGCCCGGCCACCGGGTTTCCACGGTTATGGTGCGGGTTTCCAGGTCCGGAATCATCTGCACCGGAATACGCAGCGCCGCTGCGGCCCCGATAACGGCAACGATCAGCGTGATGACGGTAACCAGGGTGCCGTGGCGAATCACTCCGGCGAACATCAGCGCGAGCCTCGCTCGGACAGCCTTACCCTGGCGCCATCCTGCAGGGACTCATTTCCGCGGATCACCACCTGTTCGTCGCCTTCGAGACCACTGAGTATCTCCAGGCGGTTGTCAAAACCGGAGCCCAGCTCCACCCGTTTTTCCCGCACTTCGTAGAGATCTTCATCGGCTCAGCGATCCAGACAGTCACACGGCCGTCGGGATAGCGGTTGATGGCGTCGCGGGACACGGTAAGCCCCCGGTCGCCCGTGGCTACCCGCAGTGTTGCCTGAACAGCCATGCCGGGCAGAACGCCAAGCTTCTCCGGCCCGGTGGCCCGCAGCAGGAATGTCCTGGCACTGGGATCGCTGACCGGTACCAGAGCTTCGATCGTGACCGGTACAGGTTCCCGCCCCGAATCTCTGGCCTGCACCAGCAGCTCGGAGTCGTCAGTGATGCGCTGGTAATAATCCTGGGGTACGCGGAAATCCAGCCTGAGATTGGTGATGTCCACCAGAGTCAGCAGTTCATCACCGGGCGTCACCCATTCTCCGAGATCACTGGTACGAGTGGTCACGACACCATCGAATGGCGCTTCGATGCGGTGGCGATCCAGCACTACCTGACGCCGTTTCTCTTCGGCACGGAGGCGCGCATGAGCGGCTTCCGTGGCGGCCACTTCGCTTTCACGGGCACTGACTTCTGTGGCAGCGATGTTACGCCCGGCGCCCACCGAGCGGGCCTCTTCCAGCCGCCGTTTTGCCTCTTCCAGCCGCACGTGGCCTTCTGAGGCTTCCGCCCGGGCGCTTTCCAGCTCGAACCCGGCCTGTTCATCGTCCAGACCAATCAACAGATCGCCACGGGCAACCCTGTCACCCGTTTCAACCTGAACTCCTTCCACAAGCCCCGCCACCGCCGTGGACAGGCGGGAGGTGCGCAGAGCGTTAACGGTACCGTTCAGGCTGACTTCACTGATGATGTCGGACGTTTCAACCCGTTCCAGTTCAACTCCGGGCCGGTCCTGAGCCTGGACCTGCGAAAGCGCAAAACACCACAACCAGGCTAAAAAGCCCAGGTGCCTGACGATTGGTTCCACTGAATGTCCCCTCTGTTCCAGCGCCACTGTAGCGATGAATTCTGTCTTCCGACGTTGCTCTGAACCTACGTCCTGAAACGCCGGACGGACCTGCCGGAAGCTGACTTTCAGGCCTTTTCGGCCAGCACCCGCTACTTCCCCCGGCCCTTAAATGCTGCAACACTATGTGCCCCACAACAACCAGAACCGTTCGAGAGTCGCACTGTGAAAACACTGAGCCCGATAGACCAGGTGTTTCTGTGGCTGGAAAAACGCCAGCAACCCATGCACGTTGGCGGCCTGCAGCTGTTCTCTTTCCCCGAAGGCGCGCCGGATGACTACGTCGCCCGCCTGGCGGACCAGTTGCGGGAACAGTGCACGGTAACTCCCCCGTTTGACCGGCGCCTGAAAAACCGGTTTGGCCAGCCGTTCTGGGTAGAAGACGAACATCTGGACCTTGAACACCATTTCCGGTTTGAAGCCCTGCCCACCCCGGGCCGTATCCGGGAATTGCTGGCGTTCGTTTCCGCAGAACACAGCCACCTGATGGACCGGGAACGGCCCATGTGGGAGTTTCACCTCATTGAAGGGCTGAAAGACCGGCAGTTTGCCGTCTACATCAAGGTACACCACTCCCTGGTGGACGGCGTTTCTGCCATGCGGCTTTTCCAGGACATGCTGTCCCAGGACCCGGAACAGCGGAACATGCCCCCGATATGGGCCCTGCCCCTTCGCAGCCGCAATAACGCCGACGACAGCGGCCCGTCCCTGTGGCACAACGTAGCCCATTTGCTCGGTGAATCCGGCAAACAGCTGGGCACACTGCCGGCCGTGACCAAGGCACTGCTGAGCACCGTTAACCGGGCGCGAAAGGACCCAGCCTACGACTCCATTTTCCACGCCCCCCAATGCGTCCTGAATGGCAAAATTACCGGCTCGCGCCGCTTTGCGGCCCAATCCTATTGCCTGAAGCGCATCAAGGCTGTGTGCAAAGCATACGAAACCACGGTCAATGATGTGGTCATGGCCATGTGCGCCACGGCACTGCGAACCTACCTGATGAACCAGGATGCGTTGCCGGAGAAGCCACTGGTGGCTATGGTTCCGGTTTCCCTGCGTAAGGATGAGAGCTCTGGCGGCAACCAGGTGGGCATTATTCTCGCATCACTGGGCACCCACCTGAACGACGCTGCCGAGCGATTGCGCTATATCCATGAAGATGTGAAGACATCCAAAGAGCGTTACGCAAACATGTCCCCGGAGGAGATACTGAATTACACCGCACTGCTGCTGGCACCAGCAGGTTTCAATCTGCTGACCGGCCTTGCGCCGAAGTGGCAGACCTTTAATGTGGTTATTTCCAATGTGCCGGGGCCTAAAGAGCCCAGTTACTGGAATGGTGCGAAACTGGAAGGGATCTATCCGGTGTCCATCGCCCTGGACCGGATCGCCCTGAACATGACTCTGACCAGCTACTGCGACCAGATAGAATTTGGCCTGATCGGCTGCCGCCGCACCCTGCCCAGCCTTCAGCGAATGCTGGATTACCTGGAGGAGGGTCTGGCGGAGCTGGAAAGTGCAGCCGGGATTTGAGGTTTAACCAAACCTTGCTTCACGGTTGCGTTGGGAAATCTGGTCATTCAGCGTCCAGAAATCATAGAGCACGCCCACCAGGAACAAACCACCGGTGAGCAGGTAGATGATCCCCGTAATCCACTTTCCCATGTACATCCGGTGAACACCAAACACGCCGATGAACGTCAGCAGAATCCAGCTGATGTTGTAACTCACCTCACCGGCTTCGTACCGTATGTCCGCTTCCCGGTCCATGGCTGGAATCAGGAACAGATCGATAATCCAGCCGATAAACAGCAGCCCCAGGGTAAAGAACCAGATGGTGCCGGTAATCGGCTTGCCGTAATAGAACCGGTGAGCCCCGAGGAATCCGAAGATCCAGAGCAGGTAGCCGATGAGTTTGCTGTGGGTGTCCTGGTTGATTGCCATTTGGGTTCCTTTTGGCGTGAGTTTTAGC
>JAWWAM010000184.1:0-5979 GCA_033721715.1 Marinobacter sp. | reverse complement strand
GGCGTCCGTGTATCCAAAGCATACAGCAGGTACTGTTTAATAACCCGCGTATTAACGTCAGTCTGGGCGGTATAATAATCGCTTGGGATGCGTACTTGAAACGGGAAAGGTAAAGTTAGGCACTGATTCGCACAAACGGTTCTAAAATCTAAAGGTAATCGGATGGATATTGCAGCTTACATGGCTGAGGTGGGAGAGCAGGCGCGGGCAGCCGCCGTCGCGGTCGCCCGGTCAACGACAGCGGTTCGCAATCAGGCATTGGTGGCAACGGCGGAAGCTCTGGGCGCATCGAGGCGTGAACTGGCCGCGGCAAACGCACAGGACCTGGAGAATGGCCGTAACAGTGGTCTTGACGCCGCCATGCTGGACCGGCTGGAACTGACACCGGCGCGCATTGATGCAATGATCGAGGGACTTCGCCAGGTGGCAGCCCTGCCGGACCCGATCGGGGAAATTACCGACATGACCTATCGTCCCTCCGGCATCCAGGTGGGGCGTATGCGAGTGCCTCTCGGGGTTATCGGCATTATTTACGAGTCGCGGCCCAACGTGACTGTAGAGGCTGCCAGCCTGTGCCTCAAGTCCGGTAATGCGACCATCCTGAGAGGCGGCTCAGAGGCAATTCACTCCAACCAGGCTATTGCGGAATGTCTGGCCCGGGGGCTGTCAGATGCCGGACTTCCCGGAAATACCGTCCAGGTTATCAAAACCACCGACCGGGCTGCAGTGGGGGAACTGATCACCATGCCCCGGTTTGTCGACGTGATTGTGCCCCGGGGCGGCAAGGGCCTGATCGAGCGAATCAGCCGCGATGCCCGGGTCCCCGTGATCAAGCATCTGGACGGCATCTGCCACGTGTATATCGACAGCCATGCCGATCCTGAGAAAGCCCTGGCGGTGGCGGTCAACTCCAAGACGCAGCGCTACGGTACCTGCAACACCATGGAAACCCTGCTGGTGGATCAGGAAGTCGCCGAGGACATCCTGCCATTGCTGGCGGCCGCGTTCCGCGAGAAAGAGGTGGAGCTCCGTGGTTGTGAGCGCACAGTGCAGATATTGACCGGTGTGGGCGCTGCCACCGAGGAAGACTGGGCAACAGAGTATCTGGCTCCGATTCTTGCGATAAAGGTGGTCGACGGTCTGGATGGTGCCATCGCACATATCAATCGCTACAGCTCCCAACATACTGACAGCATCATTACCGAGAATTACACCCGGGCACGCCGGTTCCTGACTGAGGTGGACTCTGCCTCCGTCATGGTGAACGCCTCCACACGGTTCGCGGACGGATTTGAATATGGCCTGGGCGCGGAAATCGGTATCTCGACGGACAAAATCCACGCCCGGGGCCCTGTCGGTCTTGAAGGCCTGACATCACAGAAGTACGTGGTGTTCGGCGACGGCCACATTCGGACCTGATTCTGCATGCATGTCATTTACGGCGGTACCTTCGATCCTATCCATCATGGCCATTTGCGTCTGGCGGTGGAGCTCCGGGAGCGGCTGGGCGTGCCTGAAGTGTCACTCATGCCGTGCCACGTGCCTCCTCACCGGGATGTTCCCGGGGCAACCAGCGAGCAGCGGGTTGCGCTACTTGAGCTGGCCATCGCGGATGAGCCCGGGCTGACTCTGGACACCAGGGAGCTGGGCCGTGAGGGAGCGTCCTATACCGCGGAGACTCTGCGTCAGATCCGTGCCGAACTGGGCCCGGACGAGCCAATAGCAATGGTGTTGGGTACGGATTCTTTCGCCGGCTTTGATCGTTGGCAGGAATGGCAGCGCATTCCCGAACTGGCGCACATTGTGGTGGTGCGGAGGCCGGGGCCCGGTCTCAGGCCGGGGAGTGTGCCGGCACGCCTGCTTGAAGAACGCAGCGTTGGCGGGGTGGACGCCCTCTATCAGGTCCCCTGCGGCCACATTCTGGAACTCGATCCGCCCTTGCTGGATATCTCCGCAACCGGGATCCGCGACCGGATTCTTTCCGGTCGGTCACCCAGGTATCTCCTTCCTGACCGCGTGTGGCAGGAAATTCGTCACCAGGGACTGTACGGTGTGTGACTTGCCGGGAACTTTTAGTGCTACAATCCCGTCTGAATATGACTTTTCGGGTAGCCGCCTTCGCCGCTGCCCGCCAACAGGGTGATTATGCAGGCAGAGCAACTGAAAGAACTGGTCGTGGGTGCGCTTGAGGACGTCAAGGCGCAGGACGTGAGCATTATTGATGTCAGGGGAAGAACCAGCGTAACCGATTATATGGTGCTGGCTTCCGGAACCTCCAACCGACACGTGAAATCCCTTGCGGATTCGGTGCTGTCGGAAGCGAGGGACCAGGGCGTCAGAGCCAACAACGTGGAAGGTGCCAACGCCAGCGACTGGATTCTGGTTGACCTTGGTGATGTGGTGGTCCACGTCATGATGCCGGCTACCCGCGAATTCTATGATCTAGAGCGTCTCTGGCGCGATGCCCCGGATCTGGGTGTTGCAGGTAGCGAATAGCAATGCGGCTACGCCTGGTCTGTGTAGGGCAGAAGATGCCCGAGTGGGTCAGTCAGGGTTATAACGAGTATGCCCGCCGCATGCCGCCGGAAATGCCCATTGAGCTGGTCGAAATACCGATGGCTCACCGTGGTAAAAATCCGGATATTTCCCGATTGATGCAGCGGGAGGCAGATTCGCTTCTTTCCGCGGTAGGCGCCCGCGACCGTGTCATTGCACTGGAGGTCGGTGGCCGCACCTGGTCCACCGAGAAACTCGCCAGCCAGCTTGAAAACTGGCAGCAGGACGGTAGGGATGTAAGCTTCCTTGTAGGCGGCCCCGATGGTCTTGCCGATGCCTGTCGCGCCAGAGCTGACCAGTTATGGTCATTGTCGTCGCTGACCCTGCCCCATCCGCTGGTGCGTATTCTGCTTGCCGAGCAACTTTACCGGGCCTGGTCTGTCACCCGCAATCACCCATACCACCGGGCCTAGGAAACTTATATGCCCTGGGGAGAATTCAAAGACATTGCAGCGGAGCGGCGCCTTTTCCAGCGGCGTACCATAGTGATGTTGTTACTGGTGTTCGTGATGCTGAGCCTGCTGATTGCCAGGATGTATCAGTTGCAGGTGGTTGAGCATGACATCTACACCACGCTTTCCGACAAGAATCGTGTCCAGGTGCAGTCGGTAGCTCCACCCCGGGGGCTGGTCTATGATCGCAACGATGTGTTGCTGGCCGAAAACCGGCCGGTTTTCAGCGTAACCCTGGTGCCCGAACGCGTGGGCGACATGAAGCAGACCCTTGCCAAGCTGCAGGGTATGCTGAGCATCTCTGAAGAGGATATGGAGCGTTTTCACCGGCGGCTGCTTGAGCCCCGCCGACCCTTCCAGGAACTACCTCTGCGTTATGATCTCAACGAGCAGGAAATTGCCCGCCTGGCGGTTCATCGGCATGAGTTGCCCGGTGTCGAGGTATCTGCAGAGCTGGTGCGTTACTACCCCCACAGCGAGCTGACAGCTCATGCCCTTGGTTATGTGGGGCGCATTAACCGGGAGGAACTGCAGCAAATTGATCCGGTTAATTACGCGGGTACCAACTATATCGGCAAGTCGGGTGTGGAGCGATTCTACGAAAAGCTTCTGCACGGACGCGTTGGCTACCAGCATGTGGAAACCAATGCGCGGGGCCGCACCTTGCGGGTACTCGAGCGCGAGAACCCGGTGCCCGGCGAGGATATCCGGCTACACATGGATTTACGACTACAGCAGCTGGCACACGAACTGCTGGACGGCCGAAGGGGTGCCATTATTGCAATTGAGCCGGCGACCGGGGGAATCCTCGCTCTTGCCAGTGTCCCCGGTTTCGACGCCAACCTGTTTGTAACCGGGATCGGTGTCGATACCTATCGCGAGCTGAGCAATAGTATCGATAAACCCCTGTTCAACCGGGCCCTGCGCGGGCAATACCCACCGGGTTCAACGCTCAAGCCCATGCTTGCCATTGCCGCTCTGGACAGCAATGCCGTAACCCGGGACAAGACCATATGGGACCCAGGTTACTTCCGCCTGACGCCTGGTGGACGTCCCTGGCGCGACTGGAAGCGGGGAGGTCACGGCTGGGTGGACCTGAAGTCAGCGGTAGCGGAGTCCTGCGATATTTACTTCTATGAAGCGGCGGTCACCATGGGCGTTGACACCATGCACAAGTACCTTTCCGACTTCGGGTTCGGTGAAGATGCCACCCTGGATGTTGCCGGTGCCCTGAGTGGCCTGCTGCCTTCCAGAGACTGGAAACGGGCGGTTCATAGTGAACCGTGGTATCCGGGAGACTCGGTAAATCTCGGAATTGGCCAGGGGTACATGCTGGCAACGCCGCTTCAGCTGGCGACTGCCACTTCCGTACTCGCAAACCGTGGCAACTGGTCCGAGCCGCGACTGCTGAAAGATATCAAGGGCGACCGATCGGTTGATGAAGTGCTGCCGCCCGGTAGCCATCAGTCGATCGGGCTTAAGAATCCCGATGACTGGGAGTATGTCGTGGAGACCATGGCTGAAGTCATGCACGGCAGCAAAGGTACGGCTCGTGGTGCAGCGAAGGGCGCGCCGTATCGGATGGCTGGCAAAACCGGCACGGCGCAGGTATTCAGCCTGGCAGAGGACGAAGAGTACGACGAGGAGGAGATTCGGGAGCGTTTGCGGGATCACGCCCTGTTTGTCGGTTTTGCGCCGGTGGACGACCCTCAGATTGCTGTCTCCGTGATCGTGGAGAACGGCGGCAGTGGCAGTGGTACCGCAGCCCCTGTGGCGCGGGCCATGTTTGATGCCTGGCTGCTGGGCTTTCCCAAGGAAGGAGAGGCACTGATTATGGGTGCATCCGAGGGGGAATCTCACTGATGGCGGCCGGAAGCATGCTCAACCAGTCCTCGCGGCATCCATTGTTGGGCCCCAGGGGGCTCTGGTCTTTCTTGCACATTGACCCGGTGCTGATGTTGCTTTTGCTGGCTCTTATCACCGGTGGGCTGGTGGTGCTTTACAGTGGGGCAGACCAGAATATGGCGGTGGTCAAGGCCCAGGGTGTCCGTATGGGGGTGGCACTTGTGGTCATGCTGGTGTTCGCCCAGCTTGATCCCTCTGTTTTCAGGCGCTGGGCACCCTGGCTCTTTGCCGTGGGCCTGGCCGGACTGGCTGCGGTATTACTGGTGGGCGTGGGTGCCAAAGGAGCACAACGCTGGCTGGCCATACCGGGGTTGCCGCGTTTTCAACCCTCGGAGTTGATGAAACTGGTGGTGCCAATGATGGCAGCCTGGTATCTGTCGCGCCATTACCTGCCGCCGCGCCTTCGCCACGTAGCCGTGGCGCTTGTGATCGCGCTGGTGCCAATGGCTATGATCATTCTGCAGCCGGACCTTGGCACCTCTTTGCTGGTGGGGGCTGCCGGCATCTTTGTCGTGTTTTTTGCAGGCATCAGCTGGCGTTTGATCGGGGCGTTTTTTGCCATGGTTTCTGTGGCAGCGCCACTGATGTGGTTCTTTGTGATGCGTGAGTACCAAAAACAGAGAGTGCTAACCCTGCTGGACCCTCAAAGCGATCCCCTGGGCGCGGGCTGGAATATCATTCAATCGAAAACCGCGATCGGGTCCGGTGGCATGGATGGCAAGGGCTGGCTGCAGGGCACCCAGTCCCACCTGGAGTTTCTGCCCGAAAGCCATACCGACTTCATTGTGGCAGTGCTGGCGGAAGAGTTCGGTTTTGTCGGCATGCTGGCCCTGCTTGTCCTTTACCTGCTGATTATCCTGCGCTGCCTGTATATTGCCGCGACTGCCCAGGACTCTTTCAGCCGCCTGCTGGCAGGGGCGTTGACCATGACATTTTTCATCTATGTGTTTGTCAATGTGGGGATGGTCAGCGGGCTGCTCCCGGTGGTCGGGGTTCCGTTACCTCTTGTCAGCTATGGTGGAACGTCCAGTGTTACGCTTATGGCGGCCTTCGGGGTGCTGATGTC
>JAWWAM010000183.1:0-5982 GCA_033721715.1 Marinobacter sp. | reverse complement strand
GTCGAAGTTACGCAGGCTGGGCAGAGAGTCCACCGTTCTGTTGAATAGTTTGAGTGCGGTCATCGTCCGTAGGCATTTTTCGCACTTTCCGCAGTTATAGTCAGAGTGAACATTACAAACTCTCAGTTCGTCCAGTCCGTGTGGCCAGTCAAGGATGGCTCTGGTTTTGTCCGTTCTGAATGCAATACCATGATGAACAATCTGGGTCCTGCCATTGCTTAGCAATGGGTCACTCACTGGATGACTGCCGCAGGGGAACAGGTCATTGTATCCATGGCTGGCTGGAACGAACAGTTTTCCCAGCCCCATGCCAATCCCGGTACTCACTAAAATTGCACCGTGGTTGTCAAACTCTTTGCAATCCAGATGCTCTTTAACATTGGTGGTGACAGAGATAAGGTTCAAACCGGAGTTACGGGAGAACTGCAAAGCCAACGCACGGGTTTTTCCCCAACGTTGCTTTTCTTTTACGGAAATATCAAGACCAAGGCACAGCACCAGGTGGTCAAGCTCTTCAGACGTTTTTGCGACTGTATATAGGCTGTCAACTCCGCCACTGAAAAAGCACCCAGTCCCATGACCAGCCCGGGTGTCCTCAGTCACATTTTTTGCAGTGATCTGCACCCCGGTCAGGCCGGGGTACCATTGCCTGAAAATCTCCTGATAGAGGCCCAGGTTTCCCAGCAGGGCCCTGCTTACCGGCACTGACTCATCTATGCAAAGATCTTCTCCCCGCTGCATTGCCGGCACCAGTGCGGCCATAACGAACGCGTCGCCGCTAATGACTTCAGGGCACGGTATACCGTCATAGGAAAAGTATATCTGCTCTTGGCCGACCGATGCCGAGAGCGTCCAGCTCTGCTCATCACCTTCTTGAACATTGAGGTTCCGGATCTGCATCCTGCACACCTTCCATAGTTAACGAGAAACATGCTAACTGGCAGGCCCCAACTTCCCGGACTAGTGCTATTAACCAGCACTTTGCCTATTAGTCAGGTACATCAAGTTTAACGCGGACCAGGCCTGTTCTGTATTTTGACTGTCTGAGTAGATTTTACAGTAAACCTCCTTCTCTGGAATTACAAAATGCTTAATCCATGCGGGGAACGGTGTCGGAAATCCCAGCTTTTCCAGATATATAGCTTCAGGTTCAATAAATTGACAGGCGAGTTGTTTTAACAATGGTTTAATGTGGAGCGAAGTGTCTTTTCGGAAATTCTCACGAATGCTGAGTTCGCTACGGCCAAACATCTGACGGTTTGAAAGTCTGTTCGAAAGAGCAACCATGCGTTTATTGTAGAAAGGCGTAACGATCTTTTTCCCCAGCAGAAGTGCACTGGTTTCAATTTCCACCATGTGTTGTGAGCAATCGGTTTTTAAATTGAATTCTGTACCAGAGACACGGGTAAAAGCCTTCTTCCGGTCTGAGGAATTTTTTGGCACCTCAACACCGATAGATTGAAGCGTCTGGCCCACGAAACTCTCAGTAATTTGCGGAATTTCAACAAGTTGACCTAACCTATGATTTTTAATACTGGAACAGATCGGTTTTAATTGAACAGGAATAAAAAAATCCGGTACAAAACGAAGCACTTTGGCGTATTTTCCATCCATAATGCCCGCCTTGACAGGGCGACTCCCGAACATAGTATCTGCGTATTCACCATACAGGATATGTTCTTCAGGAATATGCTTGAACAAAGCATGCAATACCAACGAACTATAGTTTCTATTGGGCACGCCGTTAGCGTCAATTAGCTCAAAAAACGACTCTTTAAACTCTTCAGGTTGTATTGTAACAATACGGTGTTCCAGCCCCAGCTTCTTCCCGAATAAGAGAGCCCGTTCCAGCTCAGGATTTTCACCTTTCTCCCATGTGGGAGTATAAGCTTTAACGTTATCAAAAACCTCACAGGCGATCGCCGCCAGAATAAACGAGTCCACGCCACCGCTTAGCAATACGGCAACAGGTTCATTTGGGTTAACCATTTGATAGGACTCATAAATACTGTCTTTAATGCTTTTTATTAATTCCTCATCATTGAGTCCATCCCCAACTTCCTGAATTCTGAGTTTTTCCAAGCCCGTTTCGATTAGTGATAAACCGTCTCTTTCGTTATACGTTATACCGTGCAGCAGAGGTAAGACTGAAACGTCTTCTTCCAGAGCCACGTCGGTAACAATTCTGGATATCAACGCATAGCGAAGGGCTAAAGGGTTCCACCGGGTCTGACCATGTCGCACAGCCCAGGGGTCGGTGGTCACGATTATGTGATCAGTGGACTCTCTGATCAGCACCCGCTGACTTCCGTATCGATCACGGACCAGCGTCAGGTTATTTCCATCACCTGAAACAAAAACAGCCAGAAAATTGTACTCAGCCTCGCTAACAAAATCCCAGTCGTTGCTGGCGATTTTCGCAACTACATCCTCTTCAGACATATTTGCGGGTAATCGTGTGTAATACAGTGTTCCCGGGTTTGGTCCCGTCGATTGGTGAGCGAACGGAGAGCTGACGTCCACTTCAGTGCTTTTTCCCGAACGAGAGCCCTTATGGATATTGACCGTCATATGCACACGAGAGAGATCCATAACCCTTCCCACTCTATTCGATCAACTGGCTGTAAATTTCTTTGTAACTCTCCAGCATGGCCTGCAAAGAGAAACGAGCTTTTGCATTTTGCTTCGCCTCTACAATCATGCGCTTACGCTTCGTCTTGTCCTTCATCTTCTGAATGGCCACTACGATTGCCCCGGGGTCTTTTACCGGCACCAATATGCCAGATACACCGTCCATGATAATTTCTTCGGGTCCGCCGCTGCGGGTAGCAATAACCGGCACTCCGGCCATCATCGCCTCTACCGTAGAAATAGAGAACCCCTCGGACACGGAGGGCAAGAGAAAAATATCAGCCTGCCGGAGAATATTTGCCACATCTGGCCGAAACCCCAGCCAATGAATATTGGGTGGCCTGGATGCCTTCGCGACCTGATCCATCAGCTTGTTGAAGAGTTTTTCTTTCTGGTGCCCGACTACCACAAAGTGAACGTTAGGGTCCCGATCCGCCATGGTGACGGCGGCATCCACCAGATACTCATAGCCTTTCGCCGGGCGGACGTTGCCAATAGAGACGACCAGTGTTGCGTCTTGTGGTAAGCCCAGTTCCTCTTTGAGCCCTGACGCAGGGGTTCTGTTAAAGGCTTTCGGGTCCACCCCGTTATAGATCAGCTTCAGTTTATGGGTAGGCAACGGGCTGCGATCGGCCAGTTCTTCCTGAAGTCGCTTCGACACGCAAACGATTGTAGAGGCGCCCCACCCTATAAGAGAAAACTTTGCCTTGAGAAACCGCTCTCCCGAAGCAACATCCACGGCCCCATGGAAGGTTGCAATCATTGGCTTCCTGCATATCAGGGCCAGCAGAGCACCGTAAACATTTGAACCAAGCAGGTGAGCGTGTATCAGGTCCACGTTCTCGCTTACGATCAACTGCCGAAGCGCCTTGATATAGTCAATATTGAAGCTTCCCTTGGAATCGATAAGGTGTGGGGTAAGGCCAAGGCTGCGAACCTGGTCGGCTACCCAACCCTCGCCACGCAATACCACGATATTGCGGAATTGCGTATGCTCCAACTCTTTCAGAAGATTGGTGAAGACGGTCTCCGCGCCACCGGGACCCGTTGTATCTATGAGATGCAGAATGGTAGTCATCGCTCTCCTTGCAACAGTGGTTTACCCTCTCATCCAGTAAAGGGCACGGAAAAGAACGCTTTTGACAAGCATGATGGATATAAACTGGTAATGGTCAGTCGCAAACCGGGATTTATAGTCTTCTCTCTTACCCCAACCGGCCAGCAAGTCCAGACGATGGGTATCCTCTGCCTTGAAGGCCTCTTCGATAGCGTAACCGAGATGCAATGAGCCAAGGGACAACTTTCTGTGGAAGTTTTCATCGAAGCCGGCCTGGATATTATAGACAACGCCTTGATACCACACGTCATAGAGTACTGAAACCACCTCATCGTCACAATACAGGGCAGACAACAGAGGCTTGCCTCCCTCTTTTTCAATGCGTGACAAAAACTTTTTGTGAAACTCCAGACTGGTAGGCGTTACACAATTTTTCTTCCACCGCTCCAGATGAAACCGGTTCAGGTATTGAAAGAAAGTGTCAACATTCGATGGCCAAAGGTTCTCTTGCCGAACGTTCCCAAGGGACTCCAGTATTTTTCTGCGGTTGTAGAGGCGCAAACGGCTGTTGGCGCCCAAGGAAGCGAGATAGTTATCGAAGCTGCCGGATGTGGAGACAGCGTACCCATTGTCTGAGGCCGTAATTCTGAATGCCCAGTTATGCGTGGCCGCAATGGTGACCAACGCAGACAGCTCTTCGGAGCCCGTCCGCAAGTCATTGAAAACGGCTTCGGTCCAGGGCTCTGCCTGAAGAATCTGTTCCATCTCCCTCAGTAACGGCTGCCCACTCAGGTCATCCCGGCAGAACTGGTTATACTCCGTTCTGGGTGTCCTCAGCTCACGATAACTGGTTCCAACGAACTGGAGTGAACGTACCGGCAACACGCCCTTCAGCCGGTACCTAGACTCGTACAGGCCCGATACCTGGCCGTCCCACTTACTGACCAGCCTGAAACCTTTTTGATTGCCCCAGGTTTCCCACCATGCACTTTGCCAGGCCTCGGTCTGGAACAGACTCATCATGGCAGCCTCTTGACGATGTGAGGCCCCAGCAGGTTCGTTAGCATCACTGGCAACCGTTGCCACACCGCTATCATCAGTCTGAATTTCGGGTTGTCGGGATTCAGCGCCGGCAATTGGTTACCATCCGGTAGCACATAGTCCCAGTAAAGCTTCAGGGGCTGCGCGCCCCACTGTTGTTTAAAGCGATAGGTGCCGGCATCCTGGCTGCAGCGGCCGAAATCAAACACATCAAACCCTTGCTGGACAGCGAACTCCAGAATCTTCCAGTACATACTCATGTTGATACTGGTGTGGTTATAGCGGCGCAAGGTCGACGCCCAGGGAATCTCCATTCTGCCTTTGTAGCCGGTCAGAAAGGCGCAGCCTACGGCTCGCCCGTTTATCCGTGCAACCACCAACCAGGCCTGTCCTTCCAGAGCCTGTAACAGATTGGCGAAGAAGTCCTTGCCGTAAACAGGGGTCCCTAGGTCACGCATGTTGACTGCGAAAACCCTGTAAAACTCGTCGAGCAGTTCCGACCCACCAATGGTGAGCTCGGTCATTTCCCGCTGGCCCCGGCGTATCTGAGCACGTACCTTGGGCTGGAAACTGTCCCAAAGGTCATTGATGCTGTCCGGCAGGGGCAGCCAGAAAACCACTTTATCGGTCTTTTGTGGGAGCCCCAGGGCATTATCCTGGCAAAAACGGAGCTCCAGGTGTTTGGCGTTAACCTCCCGCCGCCACTTATCCGCGCTGGAAATCAGCTCCAGGGCAACTTCCCGGTTATCCGCCAATACCCCTCCGTAATTGAAATAAGGCATGCCTACAAGAAAATTGCCAAACAGACGGCTGTTGAGTTGCACCAGGGGAAGTACACCAACCATGCTACCTGTATCGTCAAATGCACAGAAATATCTGGCATTGTTCCCACAGGTATCCTCGATAAATCTGGACACTGCGGGGCGATGCCATACAGAAGCTGCTGGGTGTTTAGCCAAGTAAGCCTCGACGGCAGCAGGGCCGTCGCCAGCACAGTGCTGAACTTTGATTGCATCGGATGATGCTTTATCGGCAATAGCCGCGGGCATTTCAATGACCCCGGGAGCCCACTTTTTCGCTGCCCGGGTTTCATTGAGCTGTTGTTTGAGCAATTTTTGAAGCTGCTTTATCTCATCTGAGACCTGCTTCAGCTCGTCAATCAGTTTGTCTGCATCGCGACCGGATTTCTTGGCTTCGCCAATTTTCCGGCTTAGGCGGCCTTTGGTATTTTTCAGCTCATCGAGCCGATCTTT